>NZ_JBHJRC010000046.1:0-37587 GCF_042261735.1 Kitasatospora sp. NPDC056327
GCACCGGGCTCCCCGGTGCGGGTCACGCCGCCGGGGGGCACGACGGCACGAGACTCGACGACGCGACCGCGCGACCCACCGACACGAGCCACTGAGCGGCAGGGATCCGCTGAGCGGTCGGCCACCAGCCCCGGGGACGGCCCCGGGGGAACGGGGATCAACCTAGCCATGACCGATGCGCCGATGACGGCCCAGGCGGCTTCCACAGCGACCGCCGGGGACATCCTCTCCAGCCATCTCACCGCCCTGGCGGGCGCGTTCCTGCGCGCCCTGCCGCTGGCGGTGGGTGAGGTCGGTGCCAGACCCGGTGTGTCCGCCGTCGCGTCCGAGGGCACGGCGGACCTGCTCCGGGCGGTACGGCGGATCAACGGGCTGCTGCACACCTTCGGCCCGTCCTTCGAGGCGGGCTGGGTGCAGGAGTCGCGGGCCGAGCTGGGCTGGCTGCTGAACCTGCTGGCGCTGGAGCCGGGGTACGTGCGGCGGGCGGCCCGGCTGCTCGGCGCGCTGGACGGGCTGAACGGCAGCGAGACGGAGGGGCCGGGGATGCTCGCCGGTCACGCGGGGGCGCCGAAGGCACGGGCCCTGCTGGACCGGCAGCTGACCCTGGCCAGGACCCGGGCGCACTCCACGGTGCTGCAGGAGCTGCGGTCGGCGCGGCTGCACGCCCTGGCGGACCGGATGACGCTGCTGGTGGCGGAGACGCCGCTGGCGGCGTCGGCGGCCGGCCGGGCGGGCGCGGTGCTGGTGCCGCAGGCGGCGGCGGCGTTCGGGGCGCTGGCGGCGAGCGCGCAGCAGCTGCCCCTGCACCGGGCGGCGACGCCGTACGGCGGGGACGGGCTGCGCCGGCTGGGCGCGGTGCCGAGCGCGCGGGGCGCGCTGGACGCGGACGCGGCGCTGGCGGCGGACGACGCGCCGTGGCACCGGACGGGGGTGCTGGTGAAGCGGGCCCGGTACGCGCTGGAGGTGTGCGGGCGGCCGTCGGCGGTGCTGGACGAGCTGGACCGGGTGCTGCTGCGGCACCTGGAGGCCTCGGAGGCCGCGGTGACGGCGGCGACCGCGGCGCGCACGCCGCGGATCACCCCGGCGACGGCGTACGTGCTGGGCGTGGTGCACGCCGACCAGCGGCTGGAGGTGGAGGCCGCGCGGTACGCCTTCGGGCGGCGGTGGCCGGAGCTGCCGCCGGGGACGGAGGCGTGGCTGGAGCTGTCCCCGGTCGAGAGCTGGGGGCCGTCGGCGGAATCGCGGACGGCCTGAGGTGGGCGGCCGGCCGGTGCCGGAGGACCGCTGGTGGTCCCTGGTGATGCGCTCCCCGTCCGATCGGCCGCGGGCCGTCCGGGCGGTGTCCGACGGTCCGCGCCGCCCGGCGGCAGGCCGGGGGCCGGTGGTGCTGGCGGCGGGCGCGGTGCTCTGGCTGCCGGGCCGGCCGAAGAAGAGCGGCCGGCTGGGCAGGCCGAGGATCGCGGTGATCCACCGGCCGAAGTACGACGACTGGAGCCTGCCGAAGGGGAAGCTGGAGCCGGGCGAGGGCGTGGTCGAGGCGGCCCTGCGGGAGGTCCGCGAGGAGACGGGGTTCTCCTGCGAGCTGGGGGCGGAGCTGCCGACCCAGCACTACGTGGCGCAGGGCCGGCCGAAGGAGGTGCGGTACTGGGCGGCGGTGCCGACGGCGGGGGAGTTCCGGCCGAACCGTGAGGTGGACCTGCTGGAGTGGCTGCCGGCGGGCAAGGCCCGGGCACGGCTGAGCCATGAGCAGGACCGCCGGCTGGTCGACGCGCTGCTGGAACTACTGGGGGCCAGGCCGGTCCGGTTGCGGGGCCCGGAGTCGTGAAGGAACAGTGGAAGTGATCTACCTGCGCCCTTGCCGTGACGCAACCGTTACTACCTGACGTAGTTTCCTGTCATCCGTCCGAGGTTCACTCTGCGTTCACTTGCGACCGGCTGATGCGTCACCTGCCCGGCCTAACTTCGGTATCACCGGAGGGCCGAACGGGCCCCGGACCTCAGCAAAACCCGCGTTCTGCCGTGTTCGACACGGCCGTCGCGTCGGGCATTGCCACAGAAAGGGACACCCTGTGAAGCTCCAGCGGAACGGCCGCTCCAAGGCCCTCGCGATCGGTGCCATGGCGCTCGTCAGCTCGCTGTCGCTCGCCGCCTGCGGTTCGGACGAGAACAACAACACCAGCGCGTCGGGCGGCGCCAGCGGCTCCGCCGCCGCCCCCGCCGCCGCGATCGACTGCGGCCCGAAGCCGGCCCCCCTGGTGGCCGCGGGCTCCACCGCCCAGGGCAACGCCATCGACATCCTGAAGACCAACTTCGGTGCGGCGTGCAAGGAAGCCACCATCAACTACGGTGGCGGCGGCTCCGGTGCCGGTGTCCAGCAGTTCACCCAGGGCAAGATCCAGTTCGCCGGCTCGGACTCGGCGCTGAAGCCGGCCGAGGTCGACGCCACCAAGGCCGTCTGCACCGGCGGCCAGGGCATCAACCTGCCGGTCGTCGCGGGCCTGATCTCGATCGTCTACAACGTCGAGGGCGTCGACAACCTGGTCCTGGACGGCCCGACGATCGCGAAGATCTTCGACTCGCAGATCACCAAGTGGAACGACCCGGCCATCGCCGCCCTGAACACGGGCGCGAAGCTGCCGGACGCCGACATCCAGGCCTTCCACCGCACGGACGACTCGGGCACCACCGAGAACCTCACCAAGTACTTCGCCAAGACCTCGGGCGGCGCCTGGACCGCCGCGCCGAGCAAGGCCTGGGCGGGCAAGGGCGGCCAGGGCGCCAGCGGCTCGGCCGGCGTCTCGGCCCAGGTGAAGCAGGTCAAGAACTCGATCAGCTACGCCGAGCTCTCCTACGCCCAGACCAACAACCTGAAGAGCGCCGCCATCGCCACCGGTGCCACCAAGCCGGTCGAGGCCACCGCGGTCAACGCCGCGAACACCTTCGCCAAGGCGAAGATCGCCGGCACCGGCAGCGACCTCGCGCTGACCCTCGACTACGCGACCAAGGACGAGGGCTCCTACCCGCTGGTCCTGGTCACCTACGAGATCGTCTGCGACAAGGGCAACAAGGCCGACACCCTCGACTCCCTGAAGGCCTTCCTGACCTACTCCATCAGCGAGGCCGGCCAGAAGGCGATCGGCGACGCGGGCTACGTCCCGCTGCCGAAGGAGCTGACCGGCAAGGTCACCGACGTCGTCAAGAGCCTCGCCTGATCCAGTAGGACCTCCGCTGGGGCGGCCCCGTGATCGAGGGGGCCGGGGTCGCCCCAGCGGTATGTACCGCGACCGCACCACACGTCCGGGGCACCGCCGCCAGGGTGCCGCCCCCTCGGGGCCGCACCACCAGACCGGAGTAGACCAATGACTTCATCCACGCCTGCGTCCCCGCAGGGCGGGGAACGCCGCCGGCGCGACAGCCGGGTCGGCGACAAGATCTTCATGAACCTGTCCCGTGGGTCGGGCATCCTGCTGCTGGTGGTCATGGCCGCCATCGCGGGCTTCCTGACCTGGCGCTCGGGCATCGCCCTGGGCAAGAACGAGGGCAACTTCCTCACCACCTTCGAGTGGACGCCGGACGCCCCGAAGCCGGTCTTCGGCATCGCCGTCCTGGTGTTCGGCACCATCGTCAGCGCGACGATCGCGATGGCGATCGCCGTCCCGGTGGCCATCGGGATCGCGCTGTTCATCTCGCACTACGCGCCGCGCCGGATCGCCCAGCCGTTCGCCTACCTGGTGGACCTGCTGGCGGCCGTGCCCAGCATCATCTACGGCCTCTGGGGCGCGCTCTTCCTGGTCCCGCACCTCGAAGGCATGACCAGCTGGATGGACCAGTACCTCGGCTGGACGTACGTCTTCGACCAGTCCCGGGCCACCACCCCGCGGAACCTGTTCACCGTCGGCATCCTGCTGGCGATCATGATCCTCCCGATCATCACCGCGGTCACCCGTGAGGTCTTCCGGCAGGTGCCGCGGATGCACGAGGAGGCCGCGCTCGCGCTCGGCGCGACCCGCTGGGAGATGATCCGCACCGCGGTGCTGCCGTTCGGCCGCCCCGGCATCATCTCGGCCTCGATGCTCGGCCTCGGCCGCGCGCTCGGCGAGACCATCGCGGTCGCCGTCGTGCTCTCCTCCAACAACGTCCTCTCGCTGCACCTGCTCGACCCGGGCGGCGGCACCTTCGCGCAGAACATCGCGCTGAAGTTCAGCGAGGCCCAGCCCTTCGGCCGGGACGCTCTGATGGCCTCCGGCCTCGTCCTGTTCGTGATCACCCTGCTGGTGAACGGTGCCGCGCGGCTGATCGTCGCCCGCCGCAAGGAGTACTCGGGGGCCAACGCATGACCGTCACTTCCGTCCCGGCGGACGCCCGTCCGGTCGGCCGGCCGCTGACCGCCAACCGGCTGCCCAAGTGGGCCCCGGCGGGCGTGGCCGCCGGCTCCATCGTCCTCGGCGTGGGGATCGGCGCGGTCGGCGGTCTGGAGAGCAAGCTCCAGTGGGGCCTGATCTCCGCGATCCTCTTCGTGATCATCAGCTACGTGCTCGCGGCGCAGGTCGAGGGCCGCCGGCAGGCCAAGGACCGGCTCGCCACCTCGGTGGTCTGGGTCGCCTTCATCCTGGCCGTCGTCCCGCTGCTCGCGCTGACCGTCTACACCGTGCAGCAGGGCGCCGAGGTGGTGGACGGGAACTTCCTGTCGCACTCCATGCGTGGCGTCCGCCAGTCCGGTCCCGGCGGCGGTATCTACCACGCGCTGATCGGCACCCTGCAGCAGGTCGGCCTGGCCACCCTGATGGCCGCCCCGATCGGTCTGCTGACCGCCGTCTACCTGGTCGAGTACGGCCGCGGCAAGCTCGCCAAGGCGGTCACCTTCTTCGTCGACGTCATGACGGGTGTCCCGTCGATCGTCGCCGGTCTGTTCATCCTGTCCGTGTGGAACCTCGCGCTCGGCTTCAACTACTCCGGCTTCTCGGGCAGCCTCGCGCTGGCCATCCTGATGCTGCCGGTCGTGGTCCGCTCCACCGAGGAGATGCTCAAGCTCGTCCCGAACGAGCTGCGCGAGGCGTCGTACGCGCTCGGCGTGCCGAAGTGGAAGACGATCCTGCGGATCGTCATCCCCACCGCCATCGGCGGCATCACCACCGGTGTGATGCTCGCGGTGGCCCGCATCACGGGCGAGACCGCTCCGGTGATGCTGCTGGTCTTCGGCGCCGACTACATCAACAACAACCCGTTCGACGGGCCGCAGCAGTCACTGCCGATGTACATCTGGATGCAGTACTCCCAGGTGAACAACCAGTACGGCTACGCCCGTGCCTGGGGTGCCGCCCTCGTGCTGATCGCCTTCGTGATGGGGCTCAACCTCATCGCCCGTGGCATCGCCCGCTGGCGCTCGCCCAAGGCCGGGCACTGAGCGACCGACTGACGTACGACGAAGACTGAGAGAAGACGAACGATCATGGCCAAGCGCATCGACGTCAGCGGACTGTCCGCCTACTACGGCTCCACCAAGGCCATCGAGGACATCTCGATGTCCGTCGAACCCCGCTCGGTGACGGCCTTCATCGGCCCCTCCGGCTGCGGCAAGTCCACCTTCCTGCGGACCCTCAACCGGATGCACGAGGTCATCCCGGGCGCCCGCGTCGAGGGCAAGGTGCTCCTGGACGACGAGAACCTGTACGGCGCCAGCGTCGACCCGGTCGCCGTCCGCCGCGCGGTCGGCATGGTCTTCCAGCGCCCCAACCCGTTCCCGACCATGTCGATCTACGACAACGTGGTCGCCGGCCTGAAGCTCGCGGGCGTGCGCAAGAAGTCCGTGCTGGACGGCGTGGTGGAGAAGTCGCTCAAGGGCGCCAACCTCTGGAACGAGGTCAAGGACCGCCTGAACAAGCCGGGCGCCGGCCTCTCCGGCGGCCAGCAGCAGCGTCTGTGCATCGCCCGCGCCATCGCGGTCGAGCCGCAGGTCCTGCTGATGGACGAGCCCTGCTCCGCCCTCGACCCGATCTCCACCCTCGCCATCGAGGACCTGATCGGCGAGCTGAAGGAGCAGTTCACCATCGTCATCGTGACGCACAACATGCAGCAGGCGGCCCGCGTCAGCGACCGGACCGCCTTCTTCAACCTGGCCGGCGTCGGCCAGCCGGGCAAGCTGATCGAGCTCGACGACACCCAGCGGATCTTCTCCAACCCGTCCGTGCAGGCGACCGAGGACTACATCTCCGGCCGCTTCGGCTGATCGGTCCGACCGCGTCGACGGCGCGGTACCAGCTGCTTCGTGGTGCTGCATGGCGGTGCCGCCGCGGAGCATGGAAAGGGCCCGCTCCCCGGGAGGGGGGCGGGCCCTTTCGCGTCCGGACCGGGGCTCAGCCCCAGAAGAGGTGGACGAACCAGTACACCAGCGCCGCGACGAGGGCGGCCGCCGGCATCGTGATGAACCAGCCGAGCACGATGTTCTTCGCGACGCCCCAGCGCACCGCCCGGATCCGCTTGGTGGCTCCCGCGCCCATGATCGCCGAGGTGATCACATGGGTGGTGGAGATCGGCGCCTTGAAGACGAACGACGTGATGTACATGACCGTGGAGGCGGTGGCCTCGGCGGCGAAGCCCTGCGGCGGGTCCAGCTCGATGATCTTGCGGCCGAGGGTCCGCATGATCCGCCAGCCGCCGGCGTAGGTGCCCAGCGAGAGCATCGTCGCGCAGGAGATCTTCACCCAGACCGGGATCGGGTCGCCCTCGCTCTGGTGTCCCGAGATGGTGAGGGCCATCACCACGATGCCCATGGTCTTCTGGGCGTCCTGCAGACCGTGCGCGAGGGCCATCGCGGCGGCCGAGGCGGTCTGGGCGACCCGGAAGTTGCGCTTGGCCCGGTGCGGGTTGGCCCGCCGGAAGAGCCAGAGGATCGCCAGCATGACCAGGAAGCCGCCGACCAGGCCGACCACCGGCGAGACGATCATCGGAACGACGATCTTGTCGACGACGCCGCTCCAGATCACCTCGGTGCCGCCGGCCAGCGCGGCGCCCACCATGCCGCCGAAGAGCGCGTGCGAGGAGGAGGACGGGAGGCCGAAGTACCAGGTGACGAGGTTCCAGGCGATCGCGCCGGCCAGTGCGGCGAACAGGATCGCCATGCCCTGGCTGCCGGACGGCGTCTCGATGATGCCCTGGGAGACGGTGTGCGCCACCCCGCTGCCCAGGAAGGCGCCCGCCAGGTTCATCACCGCGGCCATCGCCAGCGCCGCCCGCGGCGTCAGCGCCCGGGTCGAGACCGAGGTCGCGATCGCGTTGGCCGAGTCGTGGAAGCCGTTGGTGTAGGTGAAGAAGAACGCAACGCCGATGACGGCGATGAGTGCTGCCATGTCCACGGGGGTCAGGACTCCTTGACCGCGATGGTCTCCACCGTGTTGGCGACGTGCTCGAAGGCGTCCGCGGCCTGTTCGAGGACGTCCACGACCTGCTTGAGCTTGAGCACCTCGATGGCCTCGTACTGGCCGGAGAAGAGGTGGGCGAGCAGCTTGCGGTGGATCTGGTCGGCCTGGTTCTCCAGCCGGTTGACCTCGATCCAGTACTCGGTGAGGTTGGACATGCTCCGCAGGTTCGGCATCGCCCCGGCGGTCAGCTCGGCGGCGCGGGCCAGGACCTCGATCTGCTGCTCGATGCCCTTCGGCAGGGTCTGGATGTCGTAGAGGACGACCAGATCGACGGCCTCCTCCATGAAGTCCATGATGTCGTCCAGCGACGAGGCCAGGTTGTAGATGTCCTCGCGGTCGAAGGGCGTGATGAAGGACGAGTTCAGCTGGTGGAAGATCGCATGGGTGGTGTCGTCTCCGGCGTGCTCGGCGGCGCGCATGCGCTCGACGATCTCCGCGCGGGCCGACACGTCTGATCCCAGCAGTTCCAGCAGGAGCTTCGAGCCCACGACCAGGTTCTCCGCGGCGGCGGCGAACATGTCGTAGAAACTCGTCTCCTTCGGGGTCAGGCTAAAACGCACGGAAATCTCCGATGTGCGGGGTAGGGGACTGAACGATGCTAGGTGCAACCGAGCGCCTGAGCGCAAATGGGGTGGTTGAAAGGGAGCCGGAACCTCCCCTTCCGTTTGTCTGCCGCAACGGTGGTTGCCTCCCGTACCGCAGGCGCGGTGGGGAGCCCCCAGTCTGACGGAACCTCGCCCGGATTGCGCCTGTCGTGCGGCGGCGGGAGCGGGGTGTTCCCCGGACGGGGGAACCGCGGGCGCCCCCGCCCGCTCCCGGCCGGGGTCGCCGGAGGAACACCAGGACGGCCCTTGGTGTTGGACACTGGAGGCCGACGCAGCCACCCAGGCACTCAGACGAAGGCGGGCCGATGACCACCACGCAACCGCGCACCGAGCCGGATCAGGCGCCCGGGGCGGAACCGCACGGCGAGACCCTCGCACTCCCGGTGACGGCGGAGGCCCCCGCCGCGGTCGGCCGCGCCGGCCACGGCCCGCACGGGTACAGCGCCCAGAAGGACGCCCACCTCAAGCGGCTGCGGCGGATCGAGGGCCAGATCCGCGGCCTCCAGCGCATGGTCGACGAGGACGTCTACTGCATCGACGTGCTCACCCAGGTCTCGGCCGGCACCAAGGCTCTGCAGTCCTTCGCGCTCTCGCTGCTGGAGGAGCACCTGCGGCACTGCGTCGCGCTCGCCGCCGAGGAGGGCGGGGCCGAGCTGGACGCCAAGGTCGCCGAGGCCACCGCGGCGATCGCCCGGCTGCTGCGCAGCTGACGGGCCCGGGGCGGGCCGGACGGACCCTAACCCTCCCGGTCGTCCCGGATCCGCGGAGCCCCCGCCGGCCCGGCGGCCGGACCGGCGTCGGGCCGGTCGAGCAGGACCTCGTCGATCCGCTCGGTCGGCAGCCGGTCGCCGCTGCTGGCCGTGGCGGCGATCATCAGCTCACCGGCCAGCTCGATCTCGTCGAGGGCCGCGTCGTCGTGGCCACCGCTGCGGCCGTCCGTGGACGACATCACCTGCACCACCCCTTCAGCGCCCCGCCGGCTCGGGCGGCAGCCACCCGACGTCCAGCCTAGGCACTTCGGGGCCCGTCCACATGGCACGGACGGGCCATCTCGGCGCCCCCGAAACGGGTGGGCCCGGGCGCTCCCGGGCCCACCCGGACCGACGGCCTCCCCCCGGCGCCCGCGCCCGCGGAGCCGGCGCCGGACCCCCGGGAACGCGCTACTTCGGGCTCTCGGTGGGCTTCATCGCGTAGATGTCGGCGGCGGGCGGCTCGGCGGCCTCCACCGGCTTGCCGAAGTCCGTCAGCGCGGTGGTCGAGACCACCCTCACCTGGTCCTTCGCCTCCTTGGAGCCGGCCACCCCGGCGAAGGTGAAGACCTCGACGACCTTGCGCAACCGGCCCTGCTCGTCAAGCCAGGCGTCGTAGGGGACCTCCTTCACGGTGAAGGTCTGCGCCCCCATCCGCAGGCTGTCGCCGCCGCGCCCGCCGGTGGCGTCGGCCGCCTTGGCGAGGTCCAGGGTGCCCCGGAAGTGCTTCAGGACCACTCCGTCGACCGTCTCGGTACCGACCGTCTCGGCCTTCTGGGCGCCGCGCAGCGCCCCGGCGGCGGCCGCCGGGTCGGTGGCACCGCCGCTGACCAGGTTGCCGTCGGGGAGCTGGCGGACGTCCAGCTTGACCCACTTGCCCTCCGGCACCTTGGCGCCGCTGTTCTGCAGGTAGACGGTGCCGGGCAGCAGCACCTCGACGAGCTTGCCGGTGGTCGCGGCGCCCGGTGGCACCTGCACCTCCAGCCGGCCGATCCGCTTCACGTAGTCGTAGCCGCCGGTGCCGGTGAAGACGGCCTTCTTCTCGGCGGACTCGGTCACCAGTTCGGTGCCGGCGCGCGCCGAGCCCGCCCGGCCGGTGATGTCGGCGGCGCTGCGGACCGCCGTCAGCGCGTCGGCGGACAACTGGTCGGGGGTGCTGCCCGCCCGCTGGTCGGCCGAGGCCTCGACGGTGGCGTCCGGCGAGCAGCCGGTCAGCGCGGCGCCCCCGGCCAGGACGGCGGCGAGCAGGGCGGCACCCGCCGCCGGACGCCCGCGCCGCGTCGTGCGACCGGTGCGCTGTTGGTCGGTCATCTTCATCCTCGCGACAACCCCCTAGGGCCCGACTGCCCCGCCGGCCACCACCAGCGGGTGGGCAGAGCTCTTTCCGGGCAAACGAGTTGGGGCGCGAGGGGTTACGGGGAACCCGGAGTGTCCGGGGCGTCGCGCGCCGGTGCCGGGAGCGTTACGGTGAGGCACGTGCACAGTGAGCTGCCGGTCGTTCCCGGCACCACCCCGATGCCCGAGCACCGCATCGCGATCAGCGAACGCGGTTCCTTCTGCTACGCGATCTGCACCTGCGGCTGGTTCTCCCCGGCCCGGCGCTCCCGCGACCTCACCCGGCGCGAGGCGGCGGAGCACCTCGCGGCCAACGGCGGACCGCCGGGGTAGGGCCCCCGCCCGGGGCCGGCCCCGGGCGGGCGCGAGCCCCTCAGGCGGCGAGGTCGGACTCCGGCGGCTGCTCCTCGGAGCGGACCGTGCCGCGGGCCCCGCCCCGCCGGCTCCGCCACCCCTGGCGCCCGCCTCCGGGGCCCCGGCCGGTGTCGGCCCCGGTGCCCCGCCGCGCGCGGACCAGCGGAGCGAGCGGTGTGCGGGCGAGCGCGTGGCAGAGCGGGACGAGCACGGCCATCGCGATCGGCGCCAGCAGCAGCACCACCGCGGTGGCGAGCGCGAAGCCGCCGAGCACGTCGGTGGGGTAGTGGACGCCCATGTACATCCGGCAGAAGCCCTGCAGCAGGGCCAGGCCGCCCGCGATCCAGCCGAGCCGCCGGTTCACCAGGAAGAGCGCCACCGCGATGCCCATCGACATCGTGGAGTGGTCGCTGACGAAGGAGTGCGTGCCCGCCTTGCCCTCGACCAGGACCTCCAGGCCGGAATGGTCCACGAAGGGCCGCGGGCGGTCGACGATCGCCGAGACGGGCAGGTTGGCCAGCTCGGCGACGGCGACCGAGAGCGGGGCCCACAGCAGCCCGGCGACCGCCACCGGGGCGTCCGGGCGCCGCCGGGCCTGCAGCCAGGCCACCAGGCCCAACAGGGCCAGGCCGATCAGGATGCCGTACTCGCCGACCCAGGAGACCGCGCGGTCCAGGCTCTCCGGGGCGCGTCTGGCCAGGCCGTTGACGGCGTAGAGTAGATCGAGGTCGGGGTTGGTCGTGTCGGCAAGCGGCGTCGACACGCCGCACCTCCTTCCGGGTCCGCTGCTCCTGGTCGTCGTGCCGTGGTCCGCCTGCCGCCGCCCGGTACGGGGCGGGTTGACGGTGGACCATCGGACACAACGTCATAACCGGTGTACAGCGTTCCACGGAAACACGCGGTTATGGAAACTTGACTCAGCGTCCACACCGCGCGCACACCCGGCGGCGGGACGGGCTCAGTTCTTTGCGGGAAGTTGACCTGAACCTGTCGGGCCGGTGCCGGTGGCGGTGGCCGTCGCGGCCGGGACCACCGGGGCCGCGGCGGGGCGGCCGGCCGGGGCGACCAGCGCCGCCCGGGCCGCCGGGGCGGCGGGGTTCGGGGCGGGCGGGTTCGGATCGGCCGGGGCCGGGGCGGGCGTCGACGCCGGTTCGCCGGGCCGGCTCGGGGCCACCACCGAACCGTCCGGGTTGCGGGTCGGCAGCGCCTGGGCGGCGTCCGAGGTGACCCGGGTGGCGCCGATGTACTCCCGGGTGTCGATCTTGTCGTACCGGATCACCGCGCCGGTGTGCGGCGCGTTGATCATGTAGCCGCCTCCCACGTAGATGCCGACGTGGTGGATGCTGCGCGGATCCGTCAGGTCCGTCGCCCAGAACACCAGGTCGCCGGGCCGCAGCTGGTCGCGCGACGGGTGCGGCCCCGCGTACCACTGGTCGTTGGCGACCCGGGGGAGCGTGATCCCCACGGTGTCGAAGGCCGCCCAGGTGAGCCCGGAGCAGTCGAACCGGCCGTTCTGCGAGGCCTTGCCCTCACCGCCCCACAGGTACGGGGTGCCGAGCTTGGTCTGGGCGAAGTAGATCGCGGCCGCGGACTGCGCGGACACCTCCACCGGGGCGACCGGGGCGGCGAAGCTGCGGGCCGTCGCCAGGATGTTCCGCACGTACCCCTGGGTCTCCCGGTACGGCGGCACGCCCTGGTACTTCGTCACCGCCCCCGGCCCGGCGTTGTAGGCGGCCAGCATGTTGGACTGCCGGTCGCCCGGGACCTTGGCGACGTGGTTGGCGAGCGCGCAGTCGAAGGTGGCGGCCGAGGCGATCGCGTCCATCGGGTCCCACGGGTCCCGCCGGCCGTCGTTGTTGCCGTCGGTGCCGTACGACGCCCAGGTGCCCGGCATGAACTGCGCCAGGCCCTCCGCGCCGACCCCGGAACGGGCCCGCGGGTCGAAACCGCTCTCCTGGTACAACTGCGCCGCGAGCAACGGGGGGGAGAGATCGGGACACAGCCGTCCCCACTGTTCGATCGCCCCCTGGTACGCGGCCGGCACGGTGCCCGGGGAGAGCCCCGCGGCATTCCCCTGCTGCTGCGGCGTCCCGCTCGCCGCATACGTCCCCAGCGTCACCAGACCGACGAAGCCGGCGAGCACAACTCCCGCGGCAGCGGCGGCCGTACCGCCTTTCCGGAGTACCATCAGCACCATCCCGACGAATCGTCAGTCGAAGTGTCCCGGAAGGCGTTGCTCACCGCAATCATCAGAGATACAAAGAGTGAGCGCTATCCTTCGTACGGTGGACATCCTCGCGTACGTGTCCGATGCCTCACGACCAATCCGCGAGAAGTAGCCAAGTCGACATCAGATCTGGCCAAGAATAGGTACCGACCCTTCGCGCGGGCGGGGTCTGGGCCCTTGAATTTGCCTGATCGGGCGGTGAGATGGAAATGAACCAGAGCAGCGTGCAGAGCATCGCGATCGGCCACCTGGCCGAGGACCCTCCAAAGAAGCCGAATATCGACACCATCATCGGCGGGATCGCCCCGGACTGGGGCCCGTTCGCGAGCCTCGGCTCCGAGGCCCGCGTGATGGTCCAGGTCGTCATGGCCGTGGCGATCCTGGGCTGCCTCGGCATCGCCGTGTGGGGTGCGGCCAAGCAGCGGATCGGAGCCACCGCGATGCGCGACAGCTTCGGCGCCGAACAGGGCAAGGGACTGATCATCGCCGGGCTGACCGGCGTGTTCATCATTGGATCACTCGGCACCCTGTTCACCATTGTCTACGGCATGGCGATCTGACGATCGGGCAGATCCGGCCGAAAGGGCGGAAGCGACCGATCGGACGGACCGGATGGATCGGACGGAACCGGCGCAACCGGCGGATCGGACGGCCGGGTGCCACGGGACGGGACCCCGGGTCCCGCGGGGCCGCTGATCCCCGCGGGGCGGCCGGGGCCGGTGCGTCGCGCCGGCGGACGGCGGGCCGTCCGTGCCCGGTGACCCGTCTGATCGTCCGACCGTCCGACCGCCTGTCCGGGCATTCGTGAATGTTCGGAGCCCCGCCGGGAATCCATCCACCACCCCTTCCCTCCGCGCCCACCCACGGCCGGAGGGGCCCCCGGAGCCGCCAGCCGGCTCCCCGCACCAGGAGGGCCGCCGTGTCGTTGTCCGACGACCAGCCGCACACCCGTACGCGGCTGCCGGTCGGCGAACAGCCGGCGTTCCAGCCGAACGGACGTCAGGCGCGCCCGCTGCGCACCGTGCTGACCGTCCTCCTGGTCGTCGCCCTGCTCGTCCTGGCGATCTCCATCGCCAACCGGGGCAAGCCCGACCCCGCCACCGGCAACGCCGGCCGCTCCGCGGACCGGGCCGCCGCCACCGCCACCTCCGGCGCCGGCCCGGCCCCCAGCGGCGAACAGCCGGTCACCGCGACCGTCAACGGCATCGCCGCCGGCTTCCCGCACACCGACCAGGGCGCCCAGTCCGCCGCCGCCAACTACGCGGTGGCCATCGGCTCCGCCGACATGTTCCGCACCGACGCCCGCCACACCATCGTCACCACCATCGCCGACCCGGCATCCGCCCCGGGGCTCCAGGCGCGCCTGGACCAGGGGTTCGGCGGCGACACGGTGGCCCGCTACGGCCTCGACGCGCAGGGCCGCGCGCCCAAGGGCCTCACCTTCGTCAGCCGCACCGTTCCGGTCGGCACCAAGTCGGTCGGCTACACCGACGCCGATGCCAAGGTCGAGGTCTGGAGCACCGGCCTGACCGGTCTCGCCGGGGAGCGCTCCGTGCAGCCGGTCGTGGCGAGCTGGTTCACGCTCACGCTCTCCCTTCGCTGGACGGGCGGCGACTGGAAGCTCACGGACTACGCAAGCCGGCAGGGGCCCGCGCCCATGCCGGGTGACGAACAGGCCGCCACCGCCGAGGAGATCACCGGCGCCGTCCAGCAGTTCGGGGGTTTCCGCTATGCGCGTTGACACGACCGTCGATCCGGTCACAGACCGCCCCGGCACGCGCCGGGGCGCCGCCACCGGTGGTGCCGCGGGGCCCGCCGCCCGCCGCGCGGGGACGCTGGCGGGCGCCGTGGCCTCCCTGCAGCTCGTGGCTCTCCTCGCGGCCCAGCGGGTCTTCGCAGAGCCGTCTCCGACCCCGAGCCCGACCCCGTCGGCCACCTGCCAGAAGGTCGATCTCCCGATCCCGGGCAGCGATGCGGGCTGTGCCCCGAACGGTGCCGTGGTCATCCCCGGGAGTGGGACGGTCGGGACGGTGACGGATCCGTTGGGGTCGTTGGCGAAGGGGTGTGCGCAGGCGGCGGCGTGGGTGGTGCGGAAGCTGTCGGGGGCGATCGACGGGACGACGGAGGTGGACTTCACCAATGCGTCGTTCCTGCAGCAGTACGCGGTGGTGTTCGCCGCGTCCACGATCATCACGCTGGTGCTCTGGCTCCTCGCGGTGACCAAGCGGGCGGTGCGCGGGGCGCCGTTGACCACGGCGATCTCCGAGGCGATCGGGTTCCTGTGGCTGACGGTGGTGGCGTCGGCGTTCACGCCGTTGATCCTGTACACGGTGGTGAGCGCGACCGACGGGCTGACCAAGGCGATCGCGGTGGGGACGAAGTCGGACACCGGGACGTACCTGGGCGGGTTCGCGGACACCCTGGAGAAGGGTGACATCGGCGGCGGGCCGCTGATCCTGATCATCACCTCACTGGTGGCCGTGCTGGCGGCGGCGGTGCTCTGGATCGAGCTGCTGATCCGGGCGGCGATGCTGTACGTGGGCGCGCTGCTGGGGACGGCGGTGTACGCGGGGCTGGTGGACAAGCAGCTGTGGAAGCACGTGCGCCGCTGGGCGGGGGTGATGGTGGCGGTGGACCTGGCGAAGCCGATCATCGTGATCATCCTCGGGCTGGCCGGCGCGGTGTCGGCCGGGGCGGGGGCGAGCGACGACTTCGCCCGGGTGCTGTCGGGGCTGGCGATCCTGTTCCTGTCGATCTTCGCGAGCGCCTCCGTCTACCGGTTCGTGCCGGGCTTCGGCGACGAGATGATGAACATGCGCAGGGCCCGGGCGAGCGCGGTCTCGGCCGGATCGGCGATGATCAACGGGACCGCGAACTTCATGCGGCAGGGCATCAGCACGCACGGCGACCGCGGTCCGCAGCCGGGTGGCGGGAGCGGGGGAGGCGCGGGCGGCGGTTCGGTCGCCCCGGGCATCGCCGCCCACGCGTCGCGGTCGCCCGCGCCGCCGCCGCAGGCCGGGCCGCCGGCCCAGTCCTCGGGTCCGATCCGCGACAGCAATCCAGCGAAGGGAGGGTGACGGGTAAGTGAGCAGCGAACCGCTCGGCCAGTACGGAGCCCAGTACGCCCAGCCGTACGTGCACCAGCGCCGCACCTACCTGATCGGCAAGGCCCGCCCGAACGCGCCGATCGGCCGGAACCGGGAGTCCGGCGAGATCGTGCTGATCATCTTCGGGGCGTTCCTCGGCATGGCCTGGGGCCTGATGATGCCGGTGCTGCCGTTGCGCATCGCCGGTCTGGTGGGTCTGCCGGCGCTGGCGATCGCGGCGGTGTACGTGCCGTACCGGCGGCGGACGTTCTACAAGTGGGTGGAGATCAGCCGCACCTACCGGCGGACGGTCCGCAGCGGCCGGGCGGTGTGGAAGTCGGACGCGATGGACGCCGGGACGCGGCTGAACGGCCGTGAGGTGGAGATCGGGCCGCCGCCGGGGGTGGGGCGGCTGCGCTGGCTGTCGGCGCCGTTCGGGCCGGACGAGGTCGGGGTGCTGATGCACCTGGAGCGGCGGACGGTGACGGCGGCGATCGAGATCGAGGGCCCGGGCGTCGGGTTGCGCGACTCGGAGGACCAGGAGGCGCTGGTCGACCGGTTCGGGACGCTGCTGAAGCACGTCGCGAACGGGGACGGCTTCGTGACCCGGCTGCAGATCCTGGCCCGGACCCTGCCGGCCGACCCGGACGCGCACGCGAAGGACGTGGAGCGGCGCGGCGACCCGGGCGCGCCGCGCTGGCTGCAGGAGTCGTACGACCAGTTGCAGTCGATGGTGTCGACCTCGTCGGAGCAGCACCGGGCGTACCTGGTGGCGTGCATGCACTACACCCGGGACCTCGCGGCGGAGGCGCACGCGATGGGGCGGACGGCGACCGGGCGGCGGGCCCGGGACGACGAGGGCCTGGCCGCGGTGATGGCCCGTGAGCTGACCGACATCTGCGCGCGGCTGGCGGAGGCGGACATCCGGGTGCGGCAGCCGCTGGGGCAGGCTCGGCTCTCCTCGCTGCTGCACTCGATGTACGACCCGGACCACCCGATCGACCACATCCAGGCGATGTCGAAGCGCAACGCCTGGCCGGCCGAGCTGGACGCGACCAACCCGCAGCACCTGGAGGCGAAGACCCGCGAGTCGGCGACCCGGGAGCCCTGGTGCCACGCCACCGCGTGGATCAAGGAGTGGCCGCTGACCCCGGTCGGCGTGAACTTCCTGGCGCCGCTGCTGGTGCACACTCCGGACGTGATCCGGACGGTGGCGGTGACGATGGACCTGGAGCCCACCGACGTCGCCATCGAGCGGATGCTGACCGAGAAGACCAACGACGACGCGGAGGCGAGCCGCGCCGCCAAGATGAACCGCACGATCGACCCGCGCGACCTGGCGCACAGCGGCCGGGTGGACCAGCGCGGTGACGACCTGGCGTCCGGCGCGGCCGGCGTGAACCTGGTCGGGTACATCACGGTCTCCTCGCGCAACCCCGACGCGCTGGCCCGGGACAAGCGGACGATCCGCGCGTCCGCGGGCAAGAGCTACCTGAAGCTGGAGTGGTGCGACCGCGAGCACCACCGCGCGTTCGTCAACACCCTGCCGTTCGCCACCGGCATCCGCCGCTGAGCGGGCCCGGCGACTGATCTGGAGGCTCTCCCATGGCGATCGGCAACCTGAGCGACGCGTTCATCAGCCTGATGTTCGGGAAGGTGGAGACCACCCGGCTGCCGGTGCGCACGTCCACCGGCCAGGCGCAGGCGGTGTACCTGCCCACCGCCGCGCCGGGGCTGGGCGACTCCGGGGTGATCATCGGGCGCGAGGTGTACAGCGGCAAGGGGTACGTGTACGACCCGTTCCAACTGTACGGCCAGCAGCTGCCGGCCCCGCACTGGCTGGTGCTGGGCGAGTCCGGCAACGGCAAGTCGGCGCTGGAGAAGACGTACGTGCTGCGCCAGCTGCGGTTCCGGGACCGGCAGGTGGTGGTGCTGGACGCGCAGGGCGAGGACGGGGTCGGCGAGTGGAACCTCATCGCCAACGCGCTGGGCATAAAGTCGATCCGGCTGGACCCGATGGCGGCCCGGGACGGCGGGGTGAAGCTCAACCCGCTGGACCCGGCGATCACCCAGACCGGTCAGCTGTCGCTGCTGCGCACCATCGTCGAGGTGGCGATGGGGCGCGGACTGGAGGAGCGGGCCGGCTTCGCGCTGAAGGCCGCGCACGCGCACGTGGTGGCGACGGTCCTGGACCGCCAGCCGGTGCTGGACGACATCATCGACACCCTGCGCAACCCCGAGCTCTCCTCGGTGGAGTCGCTGGGCGTCGCGGTGGACGAGGTGCAGTCCTGGGGCCTGGACGTCGCGCTGGTGCTGGACCGGCTGGTCGACGGTGACCTGCGGGGCATGTTCGACGGCTCGACCACCGAGGGCATCGACCTGGACGCGCCGCTGATCGTCTTCGACCTGTCGCACATCGACCGCAACTCGATCGCGATGCCGATCCTGATGGCGATCGTCGGGGTCTGGCTGGAGCACACCTGGATCAGGCCGGACCGCAAGAAGCGGATCTTCCTGGTGGAGGAGGCCTGGCACATCATCAACAGCCCGTTCGTGGCGCAGCTGTTCCAGCGGCTGCTGAAGTTCGGCCGCCGGCTGGGCCTGTCCTTCGTCGCCGTGGTGCACCACCTGTCGGACGTGGTGGACGGCGCGGCGGCCAAGGAGGCCTCGGCGATCCTCAAGATGGCCTCCACCCGGACCATCTACATGCAGAAGGCCGAGGAGGCGAGAGCCACCGGCCGGGTGCTCGGTCTGCCGCGCTGGGCGGTGGAGATCATCCCCACGCTCTCGCCGGGCATCGCCGTCTGGGACGTCAACGGCAACGTCCAGGTGGTGAAGCACATCATCACCGAGGCGGAGCGGCCGCTGGTCTACACCGACCGCGCGATGACCGAGGACGCGGTGGCCGAACGGGTCCGCGCCGACCGGCAGTTGGCGGCCGAGCCGGGCGTCTGAGACCGGCCCCCGCACGGACCCCGCCGGCCACCGGCGGACGGCGGCGGACGGCGGTGCGGGGGAGCCCCGGGCGGGCCGCGGAGCCGCGCCCGGGAGTGAAAGTCCGATGACGATTCGTCTGTGGGTAACCCTGTCGTTACGTCCGGGGGCCTGACAGCTACGCGCGTTGACCCTAGGCTGCACTCGCGCAACGACACTCGTCTCGCGCGCCCGGGCCTGTCCACAGGTGGGCGCTCTCACAGGTGCAGGGGACCCCCTACATGCTCTCCGTCAGAACCCGACGGTCGGTGCTCGCCGTCGTCGCCGCGGCCGGCCTCGTCGGCACGGTGGCCATGCCGTCCGCGGCCCAGGCCGCGACCGCCAAGAAGCCCAGGACCGTCAACCTCCAGCTGCTGGCGATCAACGATCTCCACGGCAACCTGGAGCCCCCGGCCGGCTCCTCCGGCACCATCCGGGAGATCGACCCGGCCACCGGTCAGCCGGTCAGCACCCCGGCCGGCGGCGTCGAGTACCTCGCCACCGCGCTGCGCCAGGCGCGGATCCCCGCCGACGACTCGATCACCGTCGCCGCCGGCGACCTGATCGGCGCCTCCCCGCTGACCTCGGCGCTCTTCCACGACGAGCCCACCATCGAGGCGCTGGACAAGCTCGGCCTGGACGTCACCTCGGTCGGCAACCACGAGTTCGACGAGGGCTCCGCGGAACTGCTCCGCCTGCAGAACGGCGGCTGCCACCCGACCGACGGGTGCTACGAGGAGGGGCGCAGGTTCAAGGGCGCCAACTTCAACTACCTGTCGGCGAACGTCACCAGCGAGAAGACCGGCAAGCCGCTGCTGGCCCCGTACTGGGTGACCAAGTCCCAGGGCGTCAAGGTCGGCTTCATCGGTGTCACCCTGGAGGGCACGCCGAACATCGTGACCGCCGAGGGCGTCAAGGGCCTCAAGTTCGCCAACGAGGTCGCCACGATCAACAAGTACGCCGCCGAGCTGAAGGCCAAGGGCGTCAACTCGATCGTCGCGCTGATCCACGAGGGCGGCCTGCCGGCCAGCAGCACCTACAACTACGACTGCGGCGCGGCGGGCGAGGGCGTCTCCGGCCCGATCGTCGACATCGCCAAGAAGATCGACCCGGCCGTCGGCGCCATCGTCACCGGCCACACCCACAACGCGTACGCCTGCACCATCCCCGACCCGCAGGGCGTGCCGCGCTCGGTGACCAGCGCCGCCTCCTTCGGCCGGCTCTACACCGAGATCGACCTGAAGCTCGACAGGACCACCGGCACCATCGTGCGCCCGTCGGTCAAGGCCGAGAACCACATCGTGCGCCGGACGGTCGAGAAGGCCCCGGACATGACCGAGCTGATCGGCCACTACTCCAAGCTGGCCGCGCCGATCGCCAACCGTCCGATCGGCTACATCGCCTCGGACATCAACGGCCGCGGCAACGCGGACCCGGAGAAGCCGCTCGGTGACGTGATCGCCGACGCCCAGCAGACCGGTCTCGCCGCCGCGGACAAGGGCGGCGCCCAGGTCGCGTTCATGAACCCCGGCGGCATCCGCGCCGATCTCGTCCACAAGGCCAGCGGGGCCGAGGGCGACGGCGTGGTGACCTACGGCGAGGCGTTCGCGGTCCAGCCGTTCACCAACATGATGCAGGTCAAGACGCTGACCGGCGCCCAGCTGATCCAGCTGCTGCAGCAGCAGGTCAGCGGCTCCAACGAGGCCTCGCCGAAGATCCTCCAGCCGTCCAGGAGCCTCGCCTACACCCTGGACATGCGGAACAAGGGCGCGGACCGGGTCGTCGTCGACTCGATCCGCCTCGACGGCGCGCCGGTCGACCCGGCCGCCAAGTACCGCGTCGCGGCGAACGAGTTCCTGGCCGGCGGCGGCGACGGCTTCCCGGCCTTCGCGGCCGGCACCGACAAGCTCGTCGGCCCGTCCGACCTGGACGTCTTCGCCGCCTACCTCGGTGCCAACAGCTCGGCCGCCGCGCCGCTGAAGGCTCCGGCGCAGGACCGCATCAAGATCATCGGCCCGGGCGGCGCCACCGGCTGAGCCGGGGGTCGCCGGCCGTGAGCCGGCCGGGGCGGGGCGCTGTCGGGGCGCCCCGCCCCTTTTTCGTGCCCTACTCGGGGGCGGGACCGCCCGGGAGCCGGACGGTGGCCAGGGTGCCCGGGCCGCCGTCCGGGGCCGGGCCGAGCGACACCTCGCCGCCCGCCTCCCGCACGCTCTGCGCGACGATCGACAGCCCGAGGCCCGAGCCCGGGAGCTGGCGGGAGGACGGGGAGCGCCAGAAGCGGTCGAAGACGTACGGCAGCTCGTCCGGGGGGATGCCCGGCCCGTGGTCGCGGACCGTCAGCACGCCGCGGTCGAGCCGGACCTCGATGGTGCCGCCCGGCGGGCTGTACTTCACCGCGTTGTCCAGGAGGTTGATGACCGCGCGCTCCAGGGCGGCGGCGTCGGCGTGCACGTACCAGGGCGCGGTGGCGGTCTCGAAGACCAGCCCCGGACCGCGCAGCTCGGCGCGCTCCACGGCCCGCTCGGCGATCTCGTGCACGGCGACGACGGCGAGCGTGCGGACCGGCTTGGGGGAGTCCGGGCGGGAGAGCTGGAGCAGGTCGCCGATCAGCACGGTCAGCTCCTGCATCTGGGCCTTCATGTTGCCGAGCAGCTTGGTGCGGGTGGCGGGCGGGAGGGGGCGGCCGGTGTCGTCGCTGCGGATCAGCAGGTCGACGTTGGTGCGCAGGGAGGTGAGCGGGGTGCGGAGCTCGTGCCCGGCGTCGGCGATCAGGCGGGTCTGCCGCTCGCGGGAGTTGGCGAGGGCGGTGCTCATGGCGTTGAAGGAGGTGGAGAGCCGGGCGATCTCGTCCTCTCCGTGGACGGGGATGGTGGTGCCGACCTCCTCGGTGCGGGCGATGTGCTCGACGGCGTCGCTGAGCCGGTCCACGGGCTTCAGCGCGGAGCGGGCGACCAGCCGTCCGGCGAGGCCGGCGAGGATGACGCCGCCGAGGGCGACGCCGCCGAGGAGGAGGGCGAGCTGACGGAGGGACTCCTCGACGGGTTTGGTCGGGAGCGCGTTCAGCACGACGATCTTCTCGCGGGTCTCGCGGTCGAAGTACCAGGCGACCTTGACCATCGCCGGAGTGCCGTCGGTGTAGCTGCCGGTGCGGGTCCGGGAGTCACCGGCATCGAGCGCGAGGATGGTCCGGTCGCTCGGAAGGAGCTCGATGGCCTTGCTCGACGTGCTCCGGAGGCAGACCGTGGACAGGTCGGGGGTGACCACCTGGGAGTCGAAGCGGGGTGGATCGCTGGAGACGATCTGGGCGGACTGGACCTTGGCCAGTGCCTCCTGCGGAGTCTTGGCGCAGATGAGCTTCGTGAGCGCGGCCGGGGCCGGGGGCAGCGGGGGCGCACTGGCGAGGTCCTGTTTGATCAGGTCGTACTGCTTGCGTTCGACGATGAACCAGCAGGCCAGGGCCGAGAGCGCGATCGCCACCGCGACCGCCGCCGCGGTGAGGAAGGCGAGCCGGCTGCGCAGGGAGCGGGCACGGTACCAGGTGGTGAGCCGGTTGCGGCGCGGTACGCGGGGCGGGTTGAGCGGGGGCGGCGGGACGGTGGGGCTCACGCGGCGGTGCCGGCGGCCGGGCGGAGCGCGTAGCCGACCCCGCGGACGGTCTGGATGAGCCGGGGCAGGCCGTTCTGCTCGGTCTTGCGGCGCAGGTACATCACGTAGACGTCCAGCGAGTTGGACGAGGGCTCGAAGTCGAACCCCCAGACCGCCTTGAGGATCTGTTCGCGGGTGAGCACCTGGCGGGGGTGGGCGAGGAACATCTCCAGCAGCATGAACTCGGTGCGGGTCAGTTCGACCGGCCGCCCGGCCCGGGCGACCTCGCGGGTCGCGGTGTTCATCCGGAGGTCGGCGAAGGCCAGGACGTCGCTCTCCTCCTCGACGGCGGCGGCCCGGGCGGCGGCCTCGGAGGCCAGCGCGTTGCGGCGCAGCAGGGCGCGCACCCGGGCCAGCAGCTCGTCGAGTTCGAAGGGCTTGGCGAGGTAGTCGTCGGCGCCGACGTCGAGGCCGGTGACCCGGTCGCCGACGGCGTCGCGGGCGGTGAGCATCAGCACGGGGACGGTGTCGCCGCGCGAGCGCATCCGGCGGACGGCGGTGAGGCCGTCCATCCGGGGCATCATGATGTCGAGCAGGACGAGGTCCGGCCGGTCGCGTTCGACGGATTCGAGCGCCTCGTAGCCGTCGGTGGCGGTGGCGACCTCGTAGCCCTCGAAGGCGAGGCTGCTCTCCAGGGCGTCCCGGAGCGCGGGTTCGTCGTCGACCACGAGGAGCCGGGCGGTGGTCTGCTGCCCGGGCTCGGCGGGGGTGCGGTCGTCGGCGGACGGGGTCATCGGCGGTTGCCCTTTCTGATGGCGGGAGGGCCTGCTCGGGTCAATTGTCGGACGTGGTCAGACGTTCTGGCCGGACTGCAGCTTCGGCAGCACCTGCTTGATGTCGTCGATCGGGATGGCGAAGCCGAGGCCGACGCTGCCGGCCCCGCTGCCGCCGGCCGTGGCGCTGGAGCCGCTCGGCGAGTACATCGCGGAGTTGATGCCGATGACCTTCCCGCTCGCGTCGATCAGCGGGCCGCCGGAGTTGCCGGGGTTGAGCGCGGCGTCGGTCTGGAAGGCCTGGTAGGTGGTGGTCTCGCCGCCGCTCTGCGGGGTGCTGCCGCGCAGGCCGGGCAGCTGGGGGAAGCCGAAGCCGCCGTTGCCGCTGGTGGTGCCCTCGTCGAGCTGGACGGTGACCTCGCGGTGCTCGGCGCTGATGATGCCGGAGGTGACGGTGCCGGTGAGGCCCTCGGGGTTGCCGATGGCGACGACGGGGTCGCCGACCGCGACGCCGGCGGAGTCGCCGAGGGTGGCGGGGGTCAGGCCCTTGGCGTCGCCCGCGGTGATGACGGCGGCGTCCAGGGCCTTGTCGGTGCCGGTGAGGGTGGCGCGGGCGGTGGAGCCGTCGTGGAAGGTGACGGTGATCCGGCCGCCGCCGGCCGCGCCGGAGACCACGTGGTAGTTGGTGAGGATCTGGCCGTTGCCGGTGAGGACGACTCCGGTGCCGGTGGCGCTGCCGCTGCCGGTCTGCACGGTGATCTGGACGACGCTGGGCGCCGCGGCGGCCGCGACGGCGGCGACGTCGGCGCTGCCGTCGGAACGGGCGGCGACCGGGCCGGCGAGGACGCCGGTGCGGCCGGCGGAGCCGTGGTCCCGGGCGGCGACCAGGCCGCCGGTGACCCCGCCGAGGACGGCGGCGATCGCGGCGACGGCGGTGACCAGGGCGAGCCTGCCGCGCAGCAGGCCGCGCCGGGCGCGGTGGCCGGGGCCGCCGGGGGAGGCGGTGGGCTGGTCCGCCCCGGGCGGGAACGGCGGGACGGGGGGAGGGGGCGGGGTGCCGGCCGCAGGGTGGGCGGCGGTGCCGTACCCGCCGCCGCCGTACGCGTCGCCGTCGCCGGTACCGGGGTACCCGGCCTCCTGGTGTCCGGCGTCCTGGTAGCCGGTGCTCCCGTGGACGCCGCCGCCGAGCACGGTGCCCGGGACGATCCGGGGCTGTCCGGTCCCGTACGGGCCGTCGAAGGGCTCGCGGTCGTCCCGCTCGCCGCCGTCGTGCTGCCGCCACTGCTGGTGATCGCTCATGGCGACCAACGTCCGCCCGGTGGATGAGAATCCGGTGAGAGCCCGCTCAGAAGGTCCCGAGAAGCCTGTTGACTTCTCATAAAGCCTGGTCAGGCTAGGCGCCGGCGCCGTCCGGCGAGCAGCCGCAGGAACGCCTCACGACCAGGCGGGACGGGAAGGTGCGGACCCGTTCGGTGTCCGAGCCGGGCACCATCAGCGAGTCGTCCAGCACCAGGTCCACCGCCGCCCGGGCCATCGCGTCGCGGTCGGAGGCGACGGTGGTCAGCGGCGGGTCGGCCAGCGCGGCCTCCGGCACGTCGTCGAAGCCGGCCACCGCGAGGTCCTCCGGCACCCGCAGGCCCAGCTCGCGGGCGGCCCGCAGCACGCCGATGGCCTGGTCGTCGGTGGAGCAGAAGATCGCCGGGGGCCGGTCCGCGGAGCCGAGCAGGCCGAGCGCGACGTCGTACGCGCCGTAGCGGTGGAAGGGCGCGTCGACGAGGTGCGGCGCGGTGGGCAGGCCGTGCGCGTCCATGGCGCGCTGCCAGCCCTCGACGTGGTCGATGACCGGGTCGCCGGGGGCGGGGGACTCGACCGGGCCGCCGAAGCACGCCACGTACGGGTGCCCGTGCACCTCCAGCAGGTGGCGCACGACGGTCTCGGCGCCGGCCACGTCGTCGGTGACCACCGCGACATCGTCGATCGCCTCGGGGCGGCGGTGCAGCAGGACGACCTTCGCCCCCTCCATGGCGGCGAACTCCTCCGCGGCCCGCTGGGAGGGGCCCTGGCTGACCAGGATCAGGCCGGAGACCCGCATGCCGAGGAAGGCACGGACGTAGTGGACCTCGCGGTCGTCGACGTAGTCGGAGTTGCCGATCAGCACGAGCTTGCCGCGCTCGGAGGCGGCCCGTTCGACGGCGTGCGCCATCTCGGCGAAGAACGGCTGGCGGGCGTCCGGGACGACCATGCCGATCAGGTTGGTGCGGCGGGAGGCCATCGCCTGGGCGACGCTGTTCGGCCGGTAGCCGAGCTGGTCGATCGCGGCGAGCACCTTCTCACGGGTGGCGGGCGCGACCGGCCGCGGCCCGTTGTTGATCACGTAGCTGACGACCGCGGTCGAGGTCCCAGCCAGTCGGGCTACATCGTCGCGCGTCACCTTGGCCACGGGGGGAGTCTACGCGGGTGGCGTGCGCCCGGGCAGTGGGGATCTCCGGCGGAGGACGGCCTGTCGGCGGGGCCCTCCGGACGGGACGGGGCGAATCGGGACAGGCCGGGCGGGGCGGCTCGGCGCGGGGCCGCCCGGCCGGTCCGGTCAGACGTCCAGGGCCGCCGGAGAGCGCCGGGCGGGCGGCTCGGCGCGGTCGTTCCGGTCGGTCCGCTCGCCCTTGTCGCCCTTGTCGGGGACGACGAAGCGGTAGCCGACGTTGCGGACGGTGCCGATCAGTCCCTCGTGTTCGACGCCGAGCTTGGCGCGCAGCCGCCGGACGTGCACGTCGACCGTCCGGGTGCCGCCGAAGTAGTCGTAGCCCCAGACCTCCTGCAGCAGCTGGGCACGGGTGAAGACCCGGCCGGGGTGCTGGGCGAGGTACTTGATCAGCTCGAACTCCTTGAAGGTGAGGTCGAGCACCCGGCCCTTGAGCCTGGCGGAGTAGGTGGCCTCGTCGACCGAGAGGTCGCCGGTGCGGATCTCCATCGGGCTGTCGTCGGTGGTCACCTGGAGCCGGCCGAGGGCGAGCCGCAGCCGGGCCTCGACCTCGGCGGGGCCGGCGGTGTCGAGCAGGACGTCGTCGACGCCCCACTCCGCGGTGACGGCGGCCAGGCCGCCCTCGGTCACCACCAGGATCAGCGGACAGCCGATGCCGGTGGAGCGCAGCAGCTGGCACAGGCTGCGGATCTGCGGCAGGTCGCGCCTGCCGTCGACCAGGATGACGTCGGCGCTGGGCGTGTCGACCAGGGCGGCGCCCTCGGCGGGGGCCACCCGGACGTTGTGCAGCAGCAGGCCGAGCGCGGGCAGGACCTCCGCGGAGGGCTGCAGCGCGTTGGTGAGGAGGAGCAGAGAACTCATACCCGGTAGTCCCCTTTCCGGGTCGTCGCGGTAGCGGTCCGGCCGCCGCCACAGCCGGATGGCGCACGTGCTGGTGAGGGGGAGGAGACGGACGTCCGGTGGGAAGCGGTGGACCCGCCGGGCCGCGTGGCGGGGCGGGGCACGTGCCGGAGGTCCCGCAACCCCGGGTGCACCGTTTCTGCCCTGCTCATCCCGCGAACCTTCCGGTCCTGGCCCGTCCCGGGCGGCGGCCCGGAGCCGGCGTCGTCCGACGCCCCGGCCCGGTCCCGGCACGTCGTTGTGCCGCGCGGGGCGGGGGCGGTCCCTGCGGTGCGCCGGGGGTGGGCCGACGATTCGCAAGGACGTCCGTACTGGCGTCCTGAAAGCACAAAAGGATCCGGGGGCGACTCTGCCCGGATCCCTCAGGGGTCGAGGATAGCCGACCGTCCCGCGCGCCGGGAGGGCTCGAAAGCGGCGGTTCGGCCTTTTCGGACGCGCCCCGGGTGAGTCCCGCCACAGCTCCGCGACGGCGCCGCCGGGCGCCCGGCCAGGGCGATTGCCGCTCGTGCGGGCGAACACGCCATCATGGGACGCGCATCGGCGGCACCGTGCGCGTACTCCTTTCGGGCGAGGCGCGGCTGCGGCCGGTGGTGGACCCGGCCGGGACACCCGGCCCCGGGCGAGGACGACGAGAAGGGGTTGCCATGGGCGCGACCACCGGGCACGACCCGGCGGCCGCCGTTCGGGTGAGCGGGACGATCCGCTACTGGGCGGCGGCGAAGTCGGAGGCCGGGCTGGCCGAGGAGCCGTACCTGGCGGCGACCCTGGCCGGGGCACTGGCGGACGCCAGGGAGCGGCACGCGGACCGGCCGAAGCTGGTCCGGCTGCTCGGACACTGCTCCTACCTGGTGGACGGCTCGCCGGTGGGCGGCCGTGACCACGCGGCCGTGGTCCTCACCGAGGGCGGCACCGTCGAGGTCCTCCCCCCGTTCGCGGGCGGGTGAGCGGCGTGACCGGAACGAACGGAAACCCCGGGGGCCGGCCGGTGCCGCCCCCGGACCAGCAGCAGCCGCCGTACCAGCAGCATCCGCAGCAGCACCCGTACGGGCAGCAGCCGCCGCAGGGCGTTCAGCACCAGCAGGAGGCGTACGGGCAGCAGCCCGGGCAGCCCCTCCATCCGTACGCCCCGCAGCAGGCGTACGCGCCGGATCCCTACGCGCAGCAGGGGCAGGCGGCGCAGCCGTACGCCCCCGGCGCGGGCCACGCGCCGTACGGGCAGCAGGCCTACGGGCAGCAGGCGTACGGGGCCGGCCCGGGCGCCGGACCGGGTATGGACGACGCGACGGCGCTCCTCCCGCCGGTGCCGCCGGTGGACGACGCCACGGCGGTGCTGCGGATGGACGACGCCACGGCGGTGCTGCCGCCCGTGCCGCCGGTGGACGACGCGGCCGCGACCGCGCTGCTCCCGCCGGTGCCGGCCTCGGGGCCGTTGCCGTCCGCTCCGGCGCGCGGTCCGGCCCGGGCGCCGTACCCCGCCGGGGCGCCGTACGGCGGGGCCCCGGCCCCCAGCCGGGCCCCGGGACAGGACCGGCAGCCGTTCCGGGACCGGGGCGGGGCGCACGCGCGCCCCTACGCGCCGACGCCTGCCCCGGCCCCCACCCCGGTCCCGGCTCCGGAGCAGGCCCCGGCGCTGGACCAGCCGACCATGACACTGAAGCGTCCGGAGCCCCCGGCTCCCGTGCTGACCGACCCGGCCGCCGCCCGCGCGGCGCGTGCCGCCCGGGCGGCGCAGAACGCCCACGCCGGGCCCGCGGGACCGGCCCCGCAGCCGTTCCCGCCCGCGGCCCCCGCGCCGCTCCCCGCCCAGCCCTTCCCGGCCCCCGCTCCGGCGGCCCCCGCCGTCCGGACCGGTTCGCCGATCCACGACCCCGGCCTCCAGCCGGCCCTGATCACCGCCGGCGCCGCCGCGCTGCTGGCCGGCGGCGCGGCACTCGGCCAGATCGGGCTCGCGCTGGTGCTCGTCCTGCTCCAGGGCCTGACGGCGGCCGGCTGGTTCCGGCTGAACGGCATGTGGCCGGCCCGGCAGGGCATCGCGCTGGCCGCGCTGTCCGGCGTGGTCGCCGACGTCGCGGTGCTGCTGGCCGACGCGGACGGTGGCACGGCCGCGGTGGTCGGCACGCTCGGCGGCTTCTTCCTGCTGGTCCTGGTGCTCCAGACGTTCCGGCCGGCGGATCCCAAGGAGCGGTTCTACGCGCTCACCGTGCTCGGTTCGGCCACCGTGGTGACGGTGCTCTGCACCACGCTGCTGCTGGCCGACCGGGTGCCGGCGGCGGTCGGGGCGGTCGCGCTGGCGACCCTGCTCGCGGCCGCGCCGCTGCCCGGCCCGGCATGGCTGGGCCCGCTGCTCGGCCTGCTCGCGGCGGCCGGACTGGGCCTCGCGGTCGGCGCCCCGCCGTTCCTGGGCGTGGCGGCGGGCCTCGGCGCGCTGATCGGCCGGCGGGTGGCCGGGTACGACTTCCCGTCCCGGTTCGTGCACATGACGGCGGGTGTGGCCCTGCCGCTCGCGGTGTCCGCCCCACTGGTCTGGATCGCCACCGCGCTGCTCGGCTGACCGCCGCCGGGTGGGCCCGGCCCACCCCGACGTCCCGCCCCGGAACCATGCTCCGGGGCGGGACGTCGTACGGTCGAGCGGAAGGGGCCGCACCGGAACGGCCGGCTCCGCCGGACGCGGCCACGACGAAGGCGGCCACGACGGGCGAGCCCACGACCGACGAGGCCACGACCGACGAGGCCGCGTACCGGGCCACGGCGGACCGCGGCGAACGACAGCGACGGCGACCGGCGACGACGGGGGAGAGCGATGCGCGGCTGGCTGAAGACGACGATCGGCCTGGTGGTGCTCTCGGGGGTGCTGGTGGGTGCCGACCGGATCGCCGTCGGCGTCGCCGAGGACGAGGCGGCCGACCAGATCCTGCGGAGCGGCCGGATGAGCCAGAAGCCCGAGGTCTCGATCGAGGGCTTCCCGTTCCTCACCCAGGTCGTCTCCCGGAAGCTGGACGACGTGCGGATCTCCTCGGACGGACTGACCGTCGGCGAGGGCAAGGACAAGGTCGCCCTGCACGGGTTCCGGGCCGAGCTGTCCGGGGTCGAGGTGAGCGGCAACATGAGCAGCGCCACCGTGGACCGCGGGACCGGTTCCGGCCTGATCTCCTACGCGGACCTGTCCCGGCTGATGCCGCCGGCCTCGGAGCTGGTGCCGAACGCGGGCCGGCTCTCGCTCGGCGGCAACACCCGGCTGAGCCTCTCCTACGGCGGTCCGGGCAAGGTGAAGGCCTCCCTGGGGCCGTTCCCGGTCGGCGAGGCGGCGGTGCGCAGCGAGGGCAACACCGTGACGGTGGACGGTTTCCGGCTGAGCGCGATGGCCACCCTGCTGGCCGGGGTGGCCGACCAGTCCCTCGACCCGGTCAGCTTCACCCTCGCGGCGCTGCCCGCCGGGCTGAACCTGTCCTCGGTCACTCCGCAGGAGGACGGGCTCCGGCTGGCCTTCGACGGCAAGGGCGTCAAGCTCATCGGCTGATCCCGTCGCCGTCCCTCCCCGTTCCGCTCCGCGAGACGCGCTGTCCAGTACCGGCCGCGGAGCGGTGCCGTACCGCCTCCCGGGGCCGGGGCCGTGCGCCCGCCGTTCGTGCCCCGGCCGGTTCCCGACGCCCATGAAATGGTCAAATCCCAACATGTGAGCCATCTGGTCTCGCTATTCGATACGCTGATGACAGCGGGCGCCGGGTGTCCCTAGCATCGTCGGCATGAAGCGACAGACGGACCTCACCAAGCGGCGGGCGGTAGACCTGTGCCGCGTGGCCGCCTGTCTGTGTCGAATGCGTTAACTCGGCGTCTTGGCAGGGCAATTGCCGCCCGCCGCCGATCTTCTCCGGTGACTTGGACCGGCCCGTGCGGCCGGGCGTCGCCCCGTACTTCGCAACTCCCCGCCCGGCCGCCCCGTGCACCGCCTTCCGTCCCACCATTCGGACAGAAATTCGGACCGGTGGCCGACGGGCGACCCGCACCACCGCTGAGCAGCAGCACCCGAAGCAGCAGCACCTTCCGCCAACCGCCCCCGGATGGAGAACATCACCATGAGCCGCAGCGACGTCCTGGTCGACGCCGACTGGGTCCAGGCCCACCTGGACGACCCGAAGGTCGTCATCGTCGAGGTCGACGAGGACACCTCCGCCTACGACAAGAACCACATCCGCAACGCGGTCCGGATCGACTGGAAGAGCGACCTCCAGGACCCGGTCCGCCGCGACTTCATCGACCAGGCCGGCTTCGAGGCGCTGCTCAGCGCCAAGGGCATCGCCAACGACGACACCGTCGTCCTGTACGGCGGCAACAACAACTGGTTCGCCTCGTACGCCTACTGGTACTTCAAGCTGTACGGCCACGGTGACGTCCGCCTGCTCGACGGCGGCCGCAAGAAGTGGGAGCTGGACTCCCGCGACCTGGTCGCCGAGGTGCCGCAGCGCGCCGCGACCGAGTACCGGGCGCAGCCCGCCGACTCGTCGATCCGCGCCTTCCGCGACGACGTGCTCGCCGCCATCGGCACCCTGAACCTGGTCGACGTCCGCTCGCCCGACGAGTTCTCCGGCAAGCTGCTCGCCCCGGCCCACCTCCCGCAGGAGCAGTCGCAGCGTCCCGGCCACGTGCCGACCGCGAGCAACATCCCGTGGGCCAAGAACGCCAACGACGACGGCACCTTCAAGAGCGACGACGAGCTCAAGGCCCTGTACGAGGCCGAGGGCGTCGACCTGGCGACGGACACCATCGCCTACTGCCGCATCGGCGAGCGCTCCGCGCTCACCTGGTTCGTGCTGCACGAGCTGCTCGGCCAGGAGAACGTGAAGAACTACGACGGCTCCTGGACCGAGTACGGCAGCCTCGTCGGCGTGCCGATCGAGCTCGGCAACTGAGCCCCCGGCTCCACCCGTAAGGCAGAAGGGAAACAGGACAATGTGCGGTGCGAAGGCCGGCGGCCCGGACCTGGCAGGAGTTGACGTGGCGAACGAGACGATCATCCAGGGTTCGGTGACCCGCGACGGAGAGCCGGTCAACGGCTACGTCCGACTGCTCGACGAGGGCGGCGAGTTCACGGCCGAGGTGCCCACCTCGGCGACCGGCCAGTTCCGGTTCTTCGCCCGCCCGGGCAAGTGGACCCTGCGGGCGCTCATCCCGGGCCAGACCGTGGACCGCCAGGTGGTCGCGTCCCAGGGCAACCTGACCGAGGTCGCCATCGCCGTCTGACCGGCGGCGACGCGAAGGCTGTACGACCGGAGGGCCCCTGCCGCGCAGGGGCCCTCCGGCCTACCGTGGAAGGGTGCAGTCCCGCCGGCGGCGCCGCCACTACTTCGCCATGATGGGCCTCTGTCTGGGCCTCTTCGTCCTGGCCTGGGGAGTCGTGCGCTTCTTCTCGGTCCCGGCGGCGGTCGGGATGTGCGTGGTCGCGATGGTGATCCCGCCCGTCGCGGCGGTGTTCGCCAACCGGCGCGACCCCGGGGACGACTGGTGGGACGACCCGCGCTGGGAGGACCCGAAGTGGGACGACCCCGGCCACGACCGGGACCGCCCCGACCGCGAACCCCGTTCGTAGGGGCGGGCACCCGGCACGTCACGGGCGCCTCCGCGAGGAGGGGACGGGCGCCCCCGTCAGTAGACGAGCGCCCGCACGTCGTCGGCCATGATCTCGCTGACGAAGACCTGCGCGCCCGCGATCCGGACGCCCTCGACGGTGTCCCGCTGCTCGATGCCGCGCCGGGCCGCGCACTGGGTGCAGAGCGTGACCGTGCCGCCGGCCAGGATCGACTCCAGCAGGTCCGGCAGCGGCGCCGCGTGCGGCAGCTCGAACTCCGCCGCGCGTCCGGGCAGGGCGAACCAGGCCGACTCGCCGGTCAGCCAGAGCGAGACCTCGATGCCGCTGGCGACGGCCACCGCCGCGACGGTGAACGCCTGCGAGCACCGCTCCGGCGCGTCGGCACCGGCGGTCACCTTGATGACGAGCTTCTTCTGCGAGTCCATGCCGACACCCTAGATCGCCGACGTGGTGGGGCTCACCGAGACCCGTCGGCACCCGCCGGATAGAGTGACGCCAGCAAAACCATCACACTGTCGCCGCCCTGGGAGCCCCCCGTGTCCGGTCTGGAAATCTTCTTCGACGGTCTGCTGGCCCTCATGGCCGTGCTGATCACCTGGTTCGCCATCTTCTCCGTGATGAAGCTGTACCAGGGCCAGCGCTGAGCGACTGCCGTACGGTTGAAGTACTCCCGCACCGACGACAGCGACCAGGAACATGATCGAGATCCCCTCTGACCTCCACAGGGACGTCGTCCCGCTGGCCTTCCTCCTCGGTACCTGGGAGGGCGCGGGCGTGTACGCCCCTCTGCCGGGTGAGGGGGACCCCGGCACCGAGAAGTGCAACTTCGGCCAGGAGATCGTCATCCGCCACGACGGACGGCCCTTCCTGGAGTTCCGCTCCCGCACCTGGGTGCTGAACGGCGAGGGCGAGAAGGTCCGTCCGCTGGAGAACGAGCACGCCTTCTGGCGCATCACCAGCAACCAGCACGGCACCAGCGGTGCCCGCGGGATCGAGATCTCCTCCGTCCGCGACGACGGCACCGTGGAGATCTGGTACGGCGAGCTGGCCGACGGCAAGCCGCAGGTCGACGTCTCCACCGACGCGGTGGCCCGGATCGAGGGCTCGCCGGAGTACTCGGGCGGCAAGCGCCTCTACGGCTTCGTCAACGAGGAACTGCTCTGGGTCGGCGAGAAGGCCGCCCCGAACGTCCCGCTGCGTCCGTACATGTCCGCGCAGCTGCGCAAGGTGCTCTCGCCGGCCCAGCTGGTCAAGGACATCAACGACCTGCCGGACGACGGCATCGCGTTCTTCAAGTAGGCCCGCGGGCGGGTGCGGCGCCGGGTCCGGCCGCCGTCCCGGGTCGTACACGGGTAGGGACCGGCCCCGGGCCGGTCCCTACACTGGGTTCAGGACCCCCGACGTTTGGCAGGGACAGGACCGTGGCGGACACCGGCACCACCGACTGGCAGCTCTCCGGCGACTGGAAGGCCGACCTGCGCGAGCGCGGGTACCGGCTCACGCCGCAACGGCAGCTCGTGCTGGAGGCGGTCGACGCGCTCGACCACGCCACTCCGGACGACATCCTCTGCCACGTGCGGCAGACCGCCAGCGGCGTCAACATCTCCACCGTCTACCGGACCCTGGAGCTGCTGGAGGAGCTGGGGCTGGTCTCGCACGCCCACCTCGGCCACGGCGCCCCCACCTACCACCTGGCCGGCCGCCACCACCATCTGCACCTGGTCTGCCGGGACTGCGAGAAGGTCACCGAGACCGGCACCGAGATCGCCCAGCCGCTGATCGACAGCCTGCGCGAGCGGCACGGCTTCGACACCGACCTCAAGCACTTCGCCATCTTCGGCCGCTGCGCCGACTGCACCGCCGGGCGCGCCGCGGAGCAGCCGTAAGCTTGCCGGTATGACCGGTGTGAAGAGTCCGCTGCTTGCGCTGCCCGGAGCCGTCCCCGCCGAGGGGACCGACGAGGGCGTCGCCGCCCACTACGGCGACCTCTTCCGGGAACAACGGAACCTCGCCCGGGGCACGGGCTTCGTGGACCTCTCGCACCGCGGCGTCCTCACCGTCACCGGTGCGGACCGGCTGGCCTGGCTGCACCTGCTGATCACCCAGCACGTCAGTGCGCTGCCCCCGCAGCAGGCCACCGACGCGCTGGTGCTCTCCGCCAACGGGCACGTCGAGCACGCCCTCTACCTGGTCGACGACGGCACCACCACCTGGGTGCACGTCGAGCCCGGCACCCAGCAGGCGCTGGCCGCCTACCTGGAGAGCATGAAGTTCTTCTACCGGGTCGAGGTCGCCGACGTGACCGCCGACCACGCGGTGGTCCACCTGCCGGCCGGCTCCACCGCCTCCGCCGAGGGCGCGGCGGCCGTCCGCGAACTGTCCCACGGGCGGGACCTCTTCCTGCCGCGGGCCGGCCTCGCGGCGCTGACGGAGGGCTACGGCCCGGCGGCCGGCGTCTGGGCGTACGAGGCGCTGCGGATCGAGGACCACCGGCCGCGGCTCGGCTTCGAGACCGACCACCGGACCATCCCGCACGAGGTGGACTGGCTCGGCAGCGCCGTGCACCTGCAGAAGGGCTGCTACCGGGGGCAGGAGACCGTCGCCCGGGTGCACAACCTGGGGCGCCCGCCGCGCCGGCTGGTCTTCCTGCACCTGGACGGCACCGAGGAGGTGCTGCCCCCGCACGGGGCGGAGGTGCGGCTCGCCTCGGACCCGCAGGGGCGGGCGCTCGGCTTCGTCGGCTCCTCGGCCCGCCACCACGAGCTGGGACCGATCGCGCTGGCCGTCGTGAAGCGGAACGTGCCGGTGGACGCGGTGCTGCTGGCCGGTACGGTGCCGGGGACGCAGGACGTGATCGTTCCGCAGTAGCCCGGCCCCGCTCCGCGCCGGCCGGTCCGCCCGGCCGGCGCGGCTACACCTCGACGAGGACGGTGAACGGGCCGTCGTTCACCAGCGAGACCTTCATGTCCGCGCCGAAGCGCCCGGTGCCGACCTCGGCGCCGAGCGCGCGCAGCTGCGCCACCACCTCGTCCACCAGCGGCTCGGCGACCGCTCCGGGCGCGGCGGCGTTCCAGGTGGGCCGGCGCCCCTTGCGGGCGTCGCCGTAGAGCGTGAACTGGCTGATCACCAGCAGCGGCGCCCCGATGTCCGAGCAGGACCGCTCGACACCGTTCTCGTCGGCTTCGAGCAGCCGCAGCGTCCAGAGCTTGCGGGCCAGCTGGGCCGCCTTGGCGGGGGTGTCGTCGTGGGTGACGCCGACCAGGACGCAGAGCCCGGGCCCCTCGATCGCGCCGACGGTCTCCCCGGCCACCGTCACCCTGGCCCCGGTCACTCGCTGCACCACTGCTCGCATGCGGGTCATTGTGCCGGTCGGGGGCGGGGGCGTGAGCAGGACCCCCCGGAGCGCTCGAAGGCCTGGCGCGCGCCGGGTAGCGTGCGCCTGCGCGTCTCTTGGCGCCGCTCTCCCTGCGAAAAGCTTCGGTCGTATCAGCCACCCCTCTTCGCCAGGGGGCCGTTCGGGTGCACGGGCGGTGCGGCGGCGGCGGGCGGGGTGGCACGCTGGGGGACCGTACGAGGACGCCTCCACCACCCCGCCGCACCGGACGGGGCGGCCGGGCGCGTCCGAGGTCCGGGGCGCCGGGGTCCGCCGCGCCGGGCCCGGTTCGGCCGGGCGGTCGAGCCGGTAGGTCAGGCGTTCTGGTCGGGTCGCCCCGGTGGGTGGCCGTGGCCGGGGGCGGGAACCATCGCGGGCGTCCGGGCGTGCCTCCGGACGGGTGTGCGTCACGGGTGCGCGCGGAGGTTGACGGGCCGGACCGGCGGCAGGCGACGGGGTGCCGCGAGCGGGCGGGATCGGGACGACGGCAGGTGGGTTGGTTGATGGACGCGATCGGCACGGCGCAGGACCGCTACGGGCGGCCGCCCGAGGGGCCGGGGGCCGCCCCCGAGCCGGACCTCGGACGGCTGGGCCTGGACCAGCTGCGGACCCTGCGCCGGGACACCCTGGAACAGGAGGAGGACCTCTCCTACCTGCGGCGGCTGCTGCACGGCCGGATGGACATCCTGCTGGCCGAGCTGGACCGCCGGCCCGGCGGCGCGGCCCGGCCCGCGGACGCGGCGGAGCCGGCCGGCGCCCTGCTGGAGCGGCTGCCGGCCATCCTGGCGGACGTGCCGTCCACCGTCCGCCGCTCGGCCCGGCACGTCACGCTGGGGCCGCCGCGCGGGCAGCGGTCCGGGCTGGAGGCGGACGCGCTGATGGGCGACGTCCAGCTGGCCGACCTGGGCGCGCACCCGGCGGAGGAGCTGCTCGCGGCGCTGGAGCGGCTGCGCGCGCACGAGCGCGAGGTGTCCGGCCGGCGGCAGCGGCTGCTCAGGACGGCGGACGGCTGCAACGCGGAGATCACCCGCAGGTACCGTGATGGGGAAGCACGGGTCGACGACCTGCTCGCGGGCGGCCCGCTCTGACAGGTGCGGGGGCCGCCGGGGGCGGGTCCGGGCCCGGCTCGCCCCCGGTTCACCCTCGCCTCCGGAAGGCTTCCGCCATGTCCAGTTCCGCCGCCCCGCCCGTGCTCGCCGAAGTGGTCCGCTCGGGTTTCGTCGAGGGCCGGCACCACGGCTCGCTGGTGCTGCTCGCCGCCGACGGCTCGGTCGAGTTCGCGCTGGGCACGCCGGAGGCCCCGGTCTTCCCGCGTTCGTGTGCCAAGCCCTTCCAGGCGGTGGCCACCCTGCGGGCCGGACCGACGATCGAGGGGGAGCTGCTGGCGCTGGCGGCCTCCAGCCACTCCGCAGAATCGTTTCATCTTGACGGTGTGCGGCGGATCCTCGCCGCTGCGGGGCTCGACGAGTCCGCCCTGCGCACCCCGGCCGACCTCCCGCTCGACGACGTGGAGGCGGAGCTCCACCTGCGCCGGGGCGGCGACCGCGAGCCGATCCTGATGGACTGCTCCGGCAAGCACGCCGGCTGGCTGGCCGCCTGCGCGGCCAACGGCTGGCCCACCGACAGCTACCTCGACCCCGCCCACCCGATCCAGCGGCTGGCCCGCGAGGCCCTGGAGGAGTCCGTCGGCGAGCCGGCCGGGCACGCCGGGGTGGACGGCTGCGGCGCGCCGCTGCTGGCCGTCAGCCTGACCGGACTGGCCCGCGGCTACCGGGCGCTGCTGCTGGCCGGGGCCGGCACCCCGCAGCGCCGGGTCGCCGACGCGATGCGGGCGCACCCCGAGTACGTGGCCGGCACCCGCCGTGCCGACACATGGCTGATGCGGGCGGTGCCGGGCGCGCTGGCCAAGATGGGCGCCGAGGCCGTCCAGGTGGTGGCCCTGCCGGACGGCCGGGCACTCGCCTTCAAGATCGAGGACGGTGCCGAGCGGGCCCGCGGCCCGGTGCTGGCCGCCGCGCTGCGCCGGCTCGGGGTGACCACCGGGGACGGCACGCTCGACCGGATCGGCGCCGCCCCGCTGCTGGGCGGCGGCGTCCCGGTCGGCGGGGTCCGCGCGGCCTTCTGACCCCCGCCCGCGGGCTGCCGG
>NZ_JBHJRC010000047.1:0-37481 GCF_042261735.1 Kitasatospora sp. NPDC056327
GTGCTCCCCCACGGAGCACCCGGCCGGTCGCCGTCACCGAGCCGTCGGCCCGGCCGGTCCGGTGGCCGTCGCCTCAGGTCGCCGTCGGCGCCCCCGGACGGGCCGGGGTCCGGGCTCCGCCGCCGGACAGCTCGGCCAGCGGGGCGCTGCCCAGCACCCCGCCCAGCAGGCCCGAGCCGGAGCCGCCCGGGGCCCCGCTCTGGCCGCCGGACCCGGCGCTGGGCGCGGGCTTCGGCGCCGTCCCGGTGCCGGACGCCGGGGCCGTGGTGGCCCGCTGCGCGGGCGTCGACCCGCCCGGTGCGGACGCGGCCGGCGACGCCGGGGCGGCCGGGGGCGTGGCCGGGGCCGCCCCGGTCTCCGGCCTGGCCGAGGACTTCGCCCTGCCGCTCGGCGTGGCGGTGGCGGTGGCGGTGGGCGTGGCCGGCTTCGACGGGGTCGGCGAGCCGGACGGCGCCGGCGTGCCGGCCGCCGCGCCCGGCGTGGCCGGCCGGGACGGCGCCGGCGAGGTCGCCGACGGGGCCGGCGCCTTGCCGCCGGGCGTGCCGGACGGTCCGCCGCTCGGCCAGACCGGGGTCCCGTACTCGGTGGCCGGCCGGGACGGCGCCGGGTGCGGCCGGGCGCCGGTACGGACCGCCGCGCCCAGCATCGAGCCGAGCAGCAGGGTCAGGCCGACCACCGCCGCGGTGACCACCGCACCGCGCCGCAGCACCCGGCGGCGCAGGGCGGCCGGCGCGCCCGCGCCGTACCGCCGCCAGGCCTCCAGGCCGAGCCGTCCGTCCAGCGAGGCGAACGGGGCTCCGGCGATCAGCAGCGGGCTCCAGGCGGCCAGGAAGATCAGGTCGGGCGTGTCGTAGACCGGGACGGCCCGCCAGCTCACCGTGAACAGCAGCGCGGCGGACAGCGTCATCGCCGCGCCGGCCGCGACCCGCTGCCAGAGCCCCAGGACGGTCAGCACGCCGACCACGATCTCGGTGAACGACACCACCAGCCCGGAGCCGACCGGGTGCGCCATGGCGAAGGCCAGCAGCGGCTCGGCGGCCTTCCAGGGGTGCAGCGAGCCGAGCCAGCGCATCATCGAGCCGCGCTCGCCGCCGTCGAAGTACACCGGGTCGCAGAGCTTGCTGAACCCGGCGTAGACGGAGAGCGAGCCGAGCACCGCGCGCAGCGGCAGCAGCACCAGGCCGAGGTCGACCCGGCGGCCGGGGTACCAGGGCTGCCTGCCCTCGGCGTCGGCGGCCGAGACCTCGGGCAGCTCGCCGCTGGGCGTCCAGCCCTGCGGCGCGCCGACCGGGCCGCGGCCGGCCTCGGTGGCGGTGCCGTCCCCCTCGCGCGGCTGGCGCGGCACCGTCCGGGCGCCGCCGTAGGACGGGATCACCTGGGTGTCCGCGTCCGCCAGGGAGCCGCCGGAGAGCCCGCCGCGCCCGCCGACCCCGGCCGGGACGCCGCCGAGCCGGACGGCCTCCAGCAGCTGGGTGGCGGCGACGTCGCCCGGCCGGGCCGCGCCGGTCCAGGTCACCGCGGTGACCCGGCCCTTGCGGCGCGGCGGCGCCCCGGCGAGGCCCCCGGCCAGCGCCGGAACGGCGGCGGCGGGGACGACCACCTGCGGGGTGACGGACGGGCGGCGGATCAGGCCCTGGGCGCCGTAGGGGTCGCCGAACGCGGCGCCGGTGGACAGCAGTCCGGCCGGAGCGTCGATCAGCGGCGCCACGGGGGCGCCGAGCCTGAGCCGGAAGCTCGCCTGGGTGCTGCTGAGGCGCGCCGGGTCGGACGGCACCTTGACCGTGTTGAGGCCGGGGCCCGCGTCAATCCCGGTGCTGCCACCGCCCAGGAGCGGGCGCCGAGGTGTTCTGGTGTCCACGCCCGTCTAACCGGGTGACGCCCGGTTAGGACACTCTCCCGAGTGGATATCGGGAGTCCCCTTGAAGTGATCATGAGAAAAGCGATCGGATCCGGGCGGATCCGATCGCTTTCCCCTGATTGCGGGCGAACGGCGGGCTGTTCCGAAGAACGCCTTGCGCCGGACACCGGCCGTGTGCTCCGTCCGACGGCCCGAACAACGGGCCCGGACCGCGGGCGCCCCGGAGGTCAGCCGACCTTGGAACGCAGCCGGGCCGCCTCGTACAGCACGACGCCCGCCGCGACGCCCGCGTTCAGCGACTCGGTGAGGCCGGACATCGGGATCCGCACCAGCAGGTCGCAGGTCTCGGAGACCAGCCGGGACAGGCCCTTGCCCTCGCTGCCCGCGACGATCACCACGGGACCGGTCAGCGCCTCCAGGTCGGCGATCTCGGCCTCGCCGTCGGCCGCCAGGCCGACCACCAGCAGACCGGCCTTCTGGTACGTCTCCAGCGCCCGGGTCATGTTGGTGGCACGGGCGACGGGCAGCCGGGCCGCCGCGCCCGAGGAGGTCTTCCAGGCACCGGCGGTCATGCCGGCCGCCCGGCGCTCCGGGATGACCACGCCGTGCGCGCCGAAGGCGGCGGCGGAACGGACGACGGCGCCCAGGTTGCGGGAGTCGGTGACCCCGTCCAGCGCCACGATCAGCGCGTCCCGGCCGGAGTCCGCGGCCTCGGCCAGCAGGTCCTCGGGGTGCGCGTACTCGTACGGCGGGACCTGCAGCACCAGGCCCTGGTGGTTCATCCCGCCGGTCATCTGGTCCAGCTGCGGGCGCGGGGCCTCCATCAGCGGGATGCCGCGCTCGTTGGCGGCCTGGAAGGCGTCGCGGACCCGGTCGTCGGTGTCGATGAACTGCTGGACGTACAGCGCGTTGGCCGGCACGTCGCCCTGCAGGGCCTCGACCACCGAGTTGCGGCCGAAGACCAGCTCGGCGGAGCCGGCGCCACCGCGGCCGCCGCGGCCGCCGGCACCGGCCCGGCGCATGCCGGCCCGGGCCTTGGCATCCCGCTCGCGCTTGATCGCGGCGTTGGCGGCCCGCTGCTTCGGGTGGCCCTTGCGCTCCTCACCGGGCGGGGTCGGGCCCTTGCCCTGGAGCGCCTTCCGGCTGTGGCCGCCGGTACCGACACTCGCGCCCTTCTTCGACCCGGGGTTGCGGCGGTTCCTGCGCTGGCTGTTGCCGGCCATGGCTGTACTTCCTGTCTGTCTGTCCGGCATGGGCCGGCCGCCCCGGCACGGGCCGGTGGCGGCCGACGGCATGCGCTCCGTCATGCGGGAGGGCCGCACCGGTCCGGTACGGCCCCACCTCGCCCCTCGGTCACCCGGGGGTTACTGGCTGTTGATCGTCCAGCGCGGGCCGGACGGGGTGTCCTCGATCGCCAGCCCGGCCAGGCCGAGCTGGTCGCGGATGGCGTCCGCGGTCGCGAAGTCCTTGCGGGCCCGGGCCGCCTGGCGCTGGTCCAGGACGAGCCGGACCAGCGAGTCGATCACGCCGTGCAGGTCCTCGCCGCGCTCCGTCCCGGCCCACTGCGGGTCGAGCGGGTCCAGACCCAGTACTCCGAGCATCGCACGTACCTCGGCCAAGCGCGCCACCGCGCTCTCCTTGTCGTCCGCGGTGAGGGCGCTGTTGCCCTGGCGGACGGCGGTGTGCACGATGGCGAGCGCCTGCGGCACGCCCAGGTCGTCGTCCATCGCCTCGGCGAAGGCCGGCGGCACCTCGGGCGCCGCGTCGACCGCGCCGCAGCGCTCCACGGCGCGCTGGATGAAGCCCTCGATCCGGCCGAACCCGGCCTCGGCCTCGCGCAGCGACTCCTCGCTGTACTCGATCATCGAGCGGTAGTGCGGGGCCGACAGGTAGTAGCGGAGCACGATCGGCCGCCAGCGCCGGACCATCTCGGAGACCAGCACCGAGTTGCCGAGCGACTTGCTCATCTTCTCGCCGGCCATGGTGACCCAGGCGTTGTGCACCCAGAAGTTCGCGAAGTCGTCGCCGTAGGCCTTGGACTGGGCGATCTCGTTCTCGTGGTGCGGGAAGATCAGGTCCAGGCCGCCGCCGTGGATGTCGAAGGCCGGGCCCAGGTACTTGTGGGCCATCGCCGAGCACTCCAGGTGCCAGCCCGGACGGCCGCGGCCCCACGGGGTGTCCCAGCTGGGCTCGCCGGGCTTGGCGGCCTTCCACATGGCGAAGTCGCGCGGGTCCCGCTTGCCGGTCTCGCCCTCGCCGGAGGGCTGCTGGAGGTTCTCCAGCTTCTGGTTGGAGAGCGCCAGGTACCCGGGGTACGACTTCACGTCGAAGTAGACGTTGCCGTCGGCGGCGTAGGCGTGGCCCCGCTCGATCAGGCCGCGCATCATCTCGACCATCTCGGGGATGTGGCCGGTGGCCCGCGGCTCGACGGTCGGCGGGAGGCAGCCGAGCGCGTTGTAACCGTCGTTGAACGCGCGCTCGTTCTCGTAGGCGATCTGCCACCACGGAGTGCCGAGCTCGCGCTCCTTGGCGATGATCTTGTCGTCGATGTCGGTGACGTTGCGCGCGAAGGTCACCTGGTAGCCGCGGTAGGCGAACCACCGCTGCATGACGTCGAAGTTGAGGTAGGACCGGACGTGCCCGATGTGTGGCGCCGACTGGACGGTAGCGCCGCACAGGTAGATCGAGACACAACCCGGTACAAGCGGGACGAAGTCGCGTACCTGGCGGGTGCTGGTGTCGTACAGGCGAATGCTCACAGCGTCAAGCGTAGTGGGCGGTGGGGGGTGCCCCGCGACATTCCGGAATGTCAAGACCGCCGCGGAACCATTTTCCCCGGAGGCACCCCTGCCGAGCCCCGCGGCTCAGATCGAACCGACCACCCGCCGGGGGCTGAGCCGGACCACCACGCGCACGTCGTCCGGGCCGTCGAAGCCGTACGTGGCCTCGCCCCGGTACTTCAGGGACAGCTCGTCGATCAGCTCCCGGCCGCCCTCGCGGGTCAGCGTCACCTCGCCGCGCACCTCAAGGTAGGTGTACGGGTCCTCCGGCGGGTTGACCAGCAGCGAAACCCTCGGGTCCTGCACCAGGTTGAGGTGCTTGCGGCGCCCCTCGACGGTGGAGAGGAGGATGTCCTCGCCGTCGCGCTTCACCCAGACCACGGAGGACTGCGGGCTGCCGTCGGGCTGCACCGTGGAGATCACGGCGAAGCTCTTGTCGTCGATCAGGGCCTTGGCCCGGTCGGAGAGTTGGGTGCTCATGGGAAACCTCGTCTCGTCGGCGGCGGAACGGCCCGAGGGGAGAAGCCCGCGCGGGCCCGAACCAGAACACTAGCGACTCGGGCCCGCACAGCGCCCGGTGAACACCCGTCAGCGGCGGAATGTTCCCCGGCCCTCTTCCGGCGGCGTCAACGCCGTTCGTACACCAGGGCGGTGGCGATCGCGGCCAGCCCCTCGGCGCGGCCGGTGAGGCCGAGCCCGTCGGTGGTGGTGCCGGAGACCGACACCGGTGCGCCGACCGCCTCACCGAGCGCGGCCTGAGCCTCCGCGCGGCGCTTGCCGATCTTCGGCCGGATCCCGACCACCTGGATCGCGATGTTGCCGATCTCGAAGCCGGCCTCCCGGACCAGCCGGGCCGCCTCGCCGAGCAGCTTCACCCCGGAGGCGCCGGCCCACTCCGGCCGGTCGGTGCCGAAGTGCGCGCCCAGGTCGCCGATCCCGGCGGCCGAGAACAGCGCGTCGCAGGCCGCGTGCGCGGCCACGTCGGCGTCCGAGTGCCCGGCCAGGCCGTCCCCGGCCCCCGGCCACTCCAGCCCGGCCACCCACAGCGGGCGGCCCGGCTCGAAGGCGTGCACGTCGGTGCCGACGCCCACCCGGGGGACGACGGGGAGCTGCGGGTCAGTAGGCATCGGAGGCCCTCCTGCGGGCGAGCACGGCCTCGGCGAGGACGAGGTCCAGCGGACGGGTCACCTTGAAGGCCTCCTCGTGGCCGGGCACCACGACCACCCGGCCGCCGAACCGCTCGACCAGGCCCGCGTCGTCGGTCACCGGCGGCAGGGCGCCGGCGTCGCCCGCGGTCTCCTCGGCCAGCGCCCTGGCGTGCACCTCGGCCAGCGTCTCCCGGCGGAAGCCCTGCGGGGTCTGGACCGCGCGCAGGGTGGCCCGGTCGGGCGTGTCGAGCACCGGCTCGGGCCCCCCGGGGACCGGCTCCACCCGCTTGACCGTGTCGGCCAGCGGCACCGCGGGCACCACCGCCCCGGCACCGGCCCGGACCGCGGACGCCACCGCGTCCACCACCTCGACCGGGACCAGGGGCCGGGCGGCGTCGTGCACCAGCACGATGCCGACCTCGGCGGGGATGGCGGCCAGCCCCAGCCGGACCGACTCCTGGCGGGTCGCCCCGCCGGCCACCACCCGGATGTCCTTGCCCTCCAGACCGTGGCCGTCGAGCAGGGCGGACACCTCGGCCACCCCGTCGACGGGGGCCGCGACCACGACCAGGCCGACCGCGCGGCTGCGGACCAGGGCCCGCACGGCGTGCACCAGGAGCGGCACGCCGCCCAGTTCACGCAGGGCCTTCGGGGCCCCCGGTCCCAGGCGCTCACCGCGTCCGGCGGCGGGCACCACTGCTGCTGCGACTGCTGCTGTGGCGTTCAGGTTTCACTCCTTCGGCGAAGTGGGTATGGCAGTGGCGTGCACGACGGGCGCGGACCCCTTCCGAAGCACCACCGTCCGCCGCCCGCGGAATCAGCAGAAACGGTCATGCGGACCCGGAGCCGGCCGGGCCGCGCGGGTGCGGAGGCGTCGTCCGGACACGCCTCAGCGCCCGAAGTGCCACTGCACCACCCTCGGACCTTCGGTCCGGTGGGCGGCGCGCCGGCATCGGGCGCTGCGAACATTGTGGAGCGGACGGCCGCTACGAGGCGAGCACCTCGTCGAGCAGCGTCTCCGCCTTGTCCTCGTTGGTGTTCTCCGCCAGCGCGAGCTCGCTGACGAGGATCTGGCGCGCCTTGGCGAGCATGCGCTTCTCCCCGGCGGAGAGGCCGCGCTCGCGCTCACGGCGCCAGAGGTCGCGGACGACCTCGGCGACCTTGATGACATCGCCCGAGGCGAGCTTCTCCAGGTTCGCCTTGTAGCGACGGGACCAGTTGGTCGGCTCTTCGGTGTACGGTGCGCGGAGCACCTCGAAGACCCGGTCCAGACCCTCCTGGCCGACCACGTCGCGAACGCCGACGAACTCCGCGTTCTCGGCGGGCACGCGGAGCGTCAGGTCTCCCTGCTGCACCTTGAGCACCAGGTAGGTCTTGTCCACACCTTTGATCTGGCGAATTTCGATGGCCTCGATCAGCGCGGCCCCGTGATGGGGGTAGACCACCGTGTCGCCAACCTTGAACGTCATGTGACAGGACCCCTTCCGTGGCTTTCCAGAATAACACGCTTTTCGGCGCACCCGAAGGGCGTTTTCGCAGGTCAGGGCCGGTCTCGGGGCTTGACAAGGACCCCTATGACGTGCTGCGACCGGTGTTCGAGGGCGGCTTCCCGCAGGTCGGAGGCGGTACGGCCGTCCGTCGAAACCTCTGGCAACACTCCCGAAACCGTGATTTGATCTTGAGCTTTCACCGTTTATCGGGCCGTTTCCGGATCGTGATCCGATCTTGGTCGCCGCTTGACCTGAACACGTTGACATGCGGCCGTCCGGAGGCCCCCGCCACGCCGGGCGCGCGACACGAAGGGACCTCCCCGTGAGGACGGCATAAGTGAGGTCGATAATCTGAGACCTGACCTACCGACACGTGACCTAGGAGAAGCCGCCGCCGTGAGCCGCAGCCTTCGACGCGGCGGCATTGCCGCCCTCGCCGCCCTCGCCATCGCCTCGCTGTCCTCCTGCGCCGCCGGGAACACCCCGGAGACCCTGCAGATCAAGCCCGACAACGCGTCGGCCACCCTCGGCACCGACATCCGGTTGAACAACATCGTCGTGGTCACCGGGGACGAGTCCTCCGGCGAGCACACCGGCCCCGCCAACGTGACGGTGAACATCAGCAACAGCGGCACCGAGGTGCTCGAACTGCAGTCCCTCACCGTCGCCGGCACCGGCAACGCCACCTTCGCCGACGCCAAGGGCGCCCCGCTGACCAGCATCTCCGTCCCGGCCGGCGGTGCCGTGCTGCTCGGCGGCCCGGGCAACCCGACCGCCAAGGTCGCCTCGGTGACCTTGAACGTGGGCGGCTACGCGGCGACCTCCTTCGCGTTCAAGAACCAGGAGAAGCTCGACACCGAGGCGCAGGTCAGCCCGAACACGAACCTGTACAAGGGCTTCGGTCCGGCCGCCGCCCCGGGCGCCGCGCCGAGCAGGACCGCCACGCCGGCGGCCCCGGCCGCGGGCGCCACCACCCCGGGGCACCCGGCCGGCCACTGAGGCCCGGCGCCCGGGCCCCGCAGACCGGGGGCCCGGCACCGCGCGCACGCACGGGAACGCCCCTCCGGCCGGTGCCGGAGGGGCGTTCCCGTCTGCTTCCGCGGCTGCGGGCCGGGTCTACGGCTCGAACTTGTAGCCGAGGCCGCGCACGGTGACCAGGTAGCGCGGCGCGCCCGGGTCGGGCTCGATCTTCGCCCGGAGGCGCTTGACGTGGACGTCCAGCGTCTTGGTGTCGCCGACGTAGTCCGCGCCCCAGACCCGGTCGATCAGCTGCATCCGGGTGAGCACCCGGCCGGCGTTGCGCAGCAGCATCTCCAGCAGGTCGAACTCCTTGAGCGGCAGGTCGACCTTGGCACCGTCCACCGTCACCACGTGCCGGTCGACGTCCATCCGGACCGGGCCGGCCTCCAGGGCGCCGGGGCCGCCGCCGTCGCCGGGGCCCTCGTTCTCGCCGCGGCGGCGGAGCACCGCGCGGATCCGGGCGACCAGCTCACGGGTGGAGTAGGGCTTGGTGACGTAGTCGTCCGCGCCTATCTCCAGACCGACGACCTTGTCGATCTCGCTGTCCTTGGCGGTGACCATGATCACCGGCACGTTGGAGCGGACCCGCAGCTGGCGGCAGACCTCGGTACCGGGCAGCCCCGGCAGCATCAGGTCGAGCAGGACGAGGTCGGCGCCGTTGCGTTCGAACTGCTCCAGGGCGTCGGGGCCGGTGGCGGCGATGGCCACCTCGAAGCCCTCCTTGCGAAGCATGTACGAGAGGGCGTCGCTGAACGACTCCTCGTCCTCGACCACCAGTACTCGGGTCACGATCAGGCCTCCGGGGCAAGCTGGGGGGTTGTTTCTGACAGGAATGGCGTGGACTGCCCCGCGGGGGGCGGGTCCACGGGGGCCTGCCCGGCGGGCAGGCGGAGGGTGAAGGTGGAGCCCTGGCCCTCGACGCTCCACACCGACACGGTGCCGCCGTGCGAGGCGGCCACGTGCTTGACGATGGAGAGGCCGAGGCCGGTGCCGCCGGTCTGCCGGGAACGCGCGGGGTCGACCCGGTAGAACCGTTCGAAGACCCGCTCGCGGTCCTTCTCGGAGATGCCGATGCCCTGGTCGGTGACCGAGATCTCGATCAGCTCGCCGTCGGCCTCGCCCAGCGCGGCGGCGCTGGAGATCCGGCGGGTGGCGATCGCGACCCTGGTCCGCGGCGGACTGTAGTTGACGGCGTTCTCGACGAGGTTGCCGAGCGCGGCGGCGAGCTGGCCGCGGTTGCCGTGCAGGTAGAGGCCGGCGATGCCGCCGGCCGCGATGAGGATCTGCTTGGCGGCGGCCTGCTGGCGGCAGCGGTCGATCGCCTCGGCGATCAGCTCGTCCACCGCGACCGGTTCCGGGTCGACCATCAGCCGGTCGTCCTGGACCCGGGAGAGGTCGATGATCTCCTGGACCAGGCTGGCCAGCCTGGTCGCCTCGATCTGCATCCGGCCGGCGAAGCGCTGCACCGCCTCCGGGTCGTCGGAGGCGTCCGCGACGGCCTCGGAGAGCAGCGAGAGCGCGCCGACCGGGGTCTTGAGCTCATGGCTGACGTTGGCGACGAAGTCCCGGCGCACGGCCTCCACCCGGCGGCGCTCGGTCTGGTCCTCGACCAGCACCAGCACCAGCCGGGAGCCCAGCGGGGCGACCCGGACCGAGACCGCGAGCGGCTCGACGGCGCGCGCCGCGCCGGGGCGGGGCAGCTCCAGCTCGACCTGGCGGATCTCGCCGTCCCGGCGGGTGGCGCGGGCCAGCGAGAGCAGCTGGTCGACGGCGACCGCGCCGCCGCGGACCAGTCCCATCGCGTACGCCGCGGAGCTGGCCTTGACCACGTCGTCGCCCTCACCGAGCACGATCGCGCAGGAGCGCAGCACGGAGAGGACGGTGTCGACCCCGGGCGGCAGCGGGGGTTCCTGCGCCGGGCCCAGGGCCTGGCTCCGGTTGGTGCCGCCGTACCTGCCCCTGGCCTGCTCGCGCTCGCTCCATCGGAAGGCGACCGAGGCCGTGAGGCCGACGCCGAGCCCGGCTATGGCGCAGGCAGCGGCGGCGGCCACGTTCACGTCCATACCGCCAGCCTAAGCGCACGGTGAGGGCGCTCCCCAAGGGCCCGATCAAGGGATCGGCCGTACGTTGCCGAGAATTCACCTTCAGGTTGTCATTGATTAACCGTGCGGGTCGTGCGTGGTCGCCCGGACGGCCCAGAGTTGGCGCCGGAGCCCGTGTGGGAAGGGCGGCCCGGCCGGTCGGCCGCAGGCCGCCCCGGGTGCGCGCGTACGATGCGCGCCACCAGCAGCGGTCGTCCGTGCGCCGTTCGAACGGTCGTACCGGACGGCCGGTCGGCACCGCCACCGACACAGCTACTGAGGAGAGAGCATGCGCGACGCGTACCACGAGGAACTCGACTCGATCGGCGACAGCCTGGTCGAGATGGCCCGCCTGGTCGGTTCGGCCCTCGGCCGGGCCACCACGGCACTCCTCGACGCGGACCTGGCCCTGGCGGAGAGCGTGATCGCCGCCGACGAGAAGATCAACGACCTGCACCACGAGCTGGAGAACCGGGCGATCGACCTGCTCGCCCGTCAGCAGCCGGTCGCCACCGACCTGCGCATCGTCGTCACCTCGCTGAGGATGAGCGCCGACCTGGAGCGCTGCGGCGACCTCGCCCGGCACGTCGCGAAGGTCGCGCGGCTGCGCTACCCCGAGTCGGCGGTGCCCGGCGACCTGCACGCGACCGTCCTGGAGATGGGCCAGCTCGCCCAGCGCCTGGTCGCCAAGGCCGGCCTGGTGATCGCCACCAAGAACGTCGACAAGGCGCTGGAGCTGGAGCAGGACGACGACGCGATCGACGCGCTGCACCGCGAGCTGTTCGCGCACCTGATCGACGAGCGCTGGCACCACGGCATCGAGACCGCGGTGGACGTCACCCTGGTCGGGCGCTACTACGAGCGGTTCGCCGACCACGCGGTCTCGGTGGCCAAGCGCGTCGTGTACCTGGTGACCGGCGAGCACGTGGACGAGTTCGTCGCGGCCACCGAGGCGGCCGCCGAGGTGGAGTGACACTCCGGTGTCCACCCGCCTTTCGTCCTCGGACGGCGTTCACACCCAGGGGTGAGTCAGGGGTGGGTAAACCCCTGACGGGGGGTGGTGGGGAAGCACTGTCGGATGGTCTCCCCACCACTGCGCGCCCGTTGACGCTCCCTCCGGTCTGCGGTTTCACTCGATTCCGTGGGCACCGAGGCGTGCCCGGCGAAGGAGGGGTCCGCGCGATGAAGGCAAACCCGACCGGCCCGGCATCGACTCCCGACACCACGGAACCGCCCGCACCACGGCTGCTGCCCGTCCTCGCGGCCGGCTGCGGCTGCGGTCCGGGCTGCGGCTGCGGCTGCCAGTCCGGCGCCCCCTGCCAGTGCGGCGGGGTCGACGGCGGCTGCTGCGGTCACTGACCGGCCGCCCGCTCCGGTCGTCACGTCCGCTCCGGCGGGCCGGACCCGTCCCCTGCGCCTCCCGCGGAGCTCCGGGGTGCACGGCTGCCGTGGGAGACGGCCGTGCACCCCGGTCTCCTCACCGCCGGGGCGCCGACGGGGTCCGCTGGGCGGGATCGGGCGTCAGAACTGCACGTCCGCGCAGGAGTAGAACGCGTTGGGCGTGTCCGCCACGTCCCAGACCGCGACGACCACGTGGTGACCGGTCCGGCCGGTCGGCAGGGTCGCGGTGTGACTGAGCGTGCTGGGCACCTGGGTGTTGTTGTAGGGGACGTTCAGGAACGGGGTCAGCTCCAGGTTGGCCCGGGTGACCTTCTGCGTGGCGTCGTAGCCGGGCTTGGTCAGGTAGTACCGGAAGCCCGAGGTGGCGTGCCGGGCGGTGAACCGCCAGGTGAACGTCAGCCGCTGGCCCGCCGAGACGGCGGTGGTCGGCCAGGCCCCGCCTCTGGGGTCGTCCAGCTCGGAGAACCTGCCGTTGCCGCCGGCGCAGATGGTGCCGTCGACCGGCCCCCTGGCCGGGAAACCCTTCGCGCCCTCGACGCTCTGCGGCTCCCAGCGGATCGCTCCGCAGTCGGTCACGGTGCCCGCTCCGCAGAGCGCGGCGCGGCTGGGCGGAGTGGTGATGTAGCCGTGCGACTGTGCCGGAAAGGCGACCGCGACCGGCACCGCGAGGGCGGCGATCACGGCTCCGACGACATGACGTGTGCGCATGGTGCTCCTCCGTGGGGGTGGATGGAGTGTGCGCCTGGCGCGGACACGCGCGCGTGGGGGCTTGGCATGCCAGCGCCGGGTCGGTGCTCCACACGGTAGGAGCCACCGCCGGGGGCCGTCAATGGTCTGAACCATTTTCACGCCCCGGAGGCCGACACGAACTCGCCGGGACAGGAGGCGAGTTGAACACGAAGGACCCCGCCCCCCGGGAAGGGGGAGCGGGGTCCTCGACGAGCGGTGGGGCTACTTCTTGCCCTGGTTCTTCACGGCCTCGATCGCGGCGGCGGCGGCGTCGGCGTCGAGGTAGCGGCCACCCTTGGCGAGCGGCTTGAAGTCGGCGTCGAGCTCGTAGACCAGCGGGATGCCGGTCGGGATGTTGAGGCCGGCGATGTCGGCGTCGGAGATGCCGTCGAGGTGCTTGACCAGCGCGCGCAGGCTGTTGCCGTGGGCGGTCACCAGAACGGTCTTCCCGGCGGCGAGGTCCGGGACGATGGCGTCGTACCAGTACGGCAGCATCCGCTCGACGACGTCCTTCAGGCACTCGGTGCGCGGACGCAGCTCGCTCGGGATCTCCGCGTAACGGGCGTCGCCGGCCTGCGAGTACTCGGCGTCGTCGGCCAGCACCGGCGGCGGGGTGTCGTACGAACGGCGCCAGAGCTGGAACTGCTCCTCGCCGAACTCGGCCAGGGTCTGGGCCTTGTCCTTGCCCTGGAGCGCGCCGTAGTGCCGCTCGTTCAGGCGCCAGCTGCGGCTGACCGGGATCCAGTGGCGGTCGGCCTTGTCCAGGGCGATCTGCGAGGTGCGGATGGCGCGGCGCAGCAGCGAGGTGTGCAGCACGTCCGGGAGGAGGCCCTCGGCGGCGAGCAGCTCGCCGCCGCGCGCGGCCTCCTTCTCGCCCTTCTCGTTGAGGTCGACGTCGACCCAACCGGTGAACAGGTTCTTCTGGTTCCACTCGCTCTCGCCGTGGCGGAGCAGGATGAGTCGGTACGTCGTGTCAGCCATGGCCCCCAGCTTAGTGGAGCACCGGAAAACCCCTGGTGGGCGCCTCCCCGGATGAGTAAGGTGTGCACTGCACCAGTGACACTTACTCGTCCGCTGAGCGGTCCTGCCCGCACGGCTCGGCGGACGTCCGCCTGCCCGGGAGCCCCCACATGCCCGTTTCCGTCCCAGCCCGTGCCCTCAGAGGCCTCTCCGAAGCCGTGAGCGGACTGCCCCGGCAGTACTGGTGGCTCTGGACCAGCACCCTGATCAACAAGCTGGGCGCGTTCGTGGTCACCTTCCTGGCACTCTACTTGACCACCGAGCGGGGCTATTCGGCCTCCTACGCGGGGCTGGTCGCCTCGCTGTTCGGCCTCGGTTCGGCGATCGCCTCGCTCGTCGCCGGGGTGCTGAGCGACCGGATCGGACGGCGTCCGACGCTGGTCGCCGCCCAGCTCGGCACCGCCCTGTTCACCGCGGTGCTCGGCTTCACCGACGGCCAGGTGGCCATCGCGGTGGTCGCCTTCCTGGTCGGCTTCTGCAACAACGCGACCCGGCCCGCGACCTCGGCGATCATCGCGGACATCGTCCCCGCCGAGGACCGGGTCCGCGCCTTCGCCCTGAACTACTGGGCGATCAACATAGGCTTCGGCCTCTCCGCGGCGGCGGCCGGCCTGATCGCCACCCACGGCTACCTGACGCTCTTCCTGCTGGACGCGTTCTCCACGGTGGTCTGCGCGGTGGTGATCTTCGTCCGGATCCCCGAGACCCGGCCCGACGCGCCCGCCGCGCCCGCGGACGGACCGAAGGCCGGCCCGGCCATCGGCCTCGCCGGGGTCTTCCGGGACGGCCGCTTCATGGCGGTGGTGGTGCTCAACCTGCTGCTCGCCCTGGTCGCCCAGCAGGGCTCGACCACGCTGGCCGTCGACATGGGCCGGGCCGGCATCACCGCGACCCAGTACGGCCTGGTGATCGGCCTCAACGGCCTGCTGATCGTGGTCCTGCAGATCCCGCTCACCCGGTGGATGGAGGGCCGGGACCGGACGGCGCTGCTGGTCGCCAGCGCGCTGTTCATCGGCTGGGGCTTCGGGCTGACCGCGCTGGCCGGCTCCTCCGCGTGGTTCTACGCCTTCACCGTGGCGGTCTGGACGCTCGGCGAGATCCTCAACGCGCCGACCATGATGGGCCTGGTCGCCGAGCTGTCGCCGGCCCAGGCGCGGGGCCGCTACCAGGGCGTCTACTCGCTCTCCTGGTCGCTCGCCTCGTTCCTCGGGCCGGCCGCGGGCGGCGTGCTGCTGGAGCGGGCCGGCAGCGGGGTCATGTGGGGGGCGTGCGCGGTGGTCGGCACGGTCGCCGCGGGCGGGTACGTCCTGCTCGGCCGGCGGCCGGGGGCTGCACTGGCGAAGCCGGACGTGGTGGCGACGGGCACCGCACGGGTGACCCCGGCGGACGCCGCCGAGCCCGAGCGGGCCGCGACGGGCGGCTGAGCCGCGCCCCGGCCCGCCGCGGTGCCCGCCCCGCTACTCCGCGGCGGGCACCGCGGCGGCGTCCGGGCCCGGGCCGGCGAGGTGCGCGAAGGCCGCCAGGTTGCGGGTCGACTCCCCGCGCTTGGTCCGCCACTCCCACTCCCGCCGGATCGCGGTGGCGAAGCCCAGCTCCAGCAGGGTGTCGAACGGCTCGTCCGCGTTCTCCAGCACCGTGCCCAGCAGCCGGTCCACGGAGTCCGGGGTGAGCGCCTCCAGCGGGAGCCGGCCCACCAGGTAGACGTCCCCGAGCCGGTCGACCGCGAACGCCACGCCGAACAGCCGGGTGTTGCGCTCCAGCAGCCAGCGGTAGACCGCCTCGTGGTTCTCGTCCGGGCGGCGGATCACGAAGGCGTTCACCGAGAGGGTGTGGTCGCCGGCCCGCAGGGCGCAGGCGGTGCTCAGCTTCCGGGTGCCCGGGAGGGTCGCCACCAGGGTGTACGGGTCGGCGGGGGCCGGTTCCCAGGCCACCCCGGCCTCGTCCAGGGCGGTGCGCAGGAGGGTCAGGGCCTCGTCCTTGGTGCGGATTGCCATGGGGGTGACGTTACCCGGGGGTACATCCGGGCGCAGCGGCGGCGGCCGGGGACCGGGGCCGGACCCGGACCGGCCGCCGCGCCCGGCGGATCAGGCCCGCAGGCGACGGGCCCCGGCCGTCCGGCCGGCGGGGGCCAGGCTCCCGGCGTACACCTCGGCGGTGGTCGCGGCGGCGGTGTCCCAGCCGAACCCGGCCGCGTGCCGGGCCGCCTCGCCGCCCCGCCGGGCCACCAGCCCGGGGTCGGTGACGTACGGCTCCAGCGCGTGCGCCCAGGCCACCGGGTCGTGACCGCTCACCAGGGTGCCCGTGACGCCGTCCCGGACGGCGACCGGCAGACCGCCCACCGCGGCCGCCACCACCGGGGTGCCGCAGGCCTGGGCCTCCAGCGCGACCAGCCCGAAGGACTCGCTGTACGAGGGCATCACCAGCGCGGTCGCGGCCCGGTACCACTGCGCGAGCATCTCCTGGCCCACCGGCGGGTGGAACCGCACCACGTCGCCGATGCCCAGCTGGGCGGCCAGCTTGTGCAGGCTCTCCGGCCTGGCCAGACCGGTGCCGGACGGACCGCCGACCACCGGCACCACCAGCCGCTCGCGCAGCTCCGGCCGCCGCTCCAGCAGCACGGCGACCGCGCGCAGCAGCACGTCCGGGGCCTTCAGCGGCTGGATGCGGCCCGCGAAGAGCAGTACCGCGGCGTCGGCGGGCAGCCCGAGCCGGGCACGGGCGGCCCGGCGGGCGGCGGGGCCCGCGGCGTCCGTCCCGGTGCCGGCGGACGGCACGGCGGGCCGGAACACGTCCAGGTTGACGCCGGGGTGGACCACGGCCAGCTGGTCCGGACGGGCCCCGTAGAACCGGGCCAGCTCGGCGGCCTCCTCGGTGGTGTTGGCGATCAGCCGGTCGGCCGCCTCCACCACCTGGGTCTCGCCGATCACCCGGGCCGGCGGCTCGGGGGTGTCGCCCTCGGCCAGCGCCGCGTTCTTCACCTTCGCCATGGTGTGCATGGTGTGCACCAGCGGCACGCCCCAGCGCTCGGCGGCCAGCCAGCCGACCTGCCCGGAGAGCCAGTAGTGCGAGTGGACCAGGTCGTAGTGGCCGGGGCGGTGGCCGGCCTCGGTGCGCAGCACCCCGTGGGTGAAGGCGCAGAGCTGGGCCGGCAGGTCCTCCTTCACCAGGCCCTCGTACGGGCCCGCCGTGACGTGCCGGACCAGCACGCCCGGGGCCAGCTCCACGGTGGGCGCGTCGTCCGAGCAGATCGCCCGGGTGAAGACCTCGACCTCGATGTCCAGCTCGGCCAGGCGCTTGGCCAGCTCGACGATGTAGACGTTCATGCCGCCCGCGTCGCCCGTCCCCGGCTGGTGCAGCGGGGAGGTGTGGACGCTGAGCATGGCTATCCGGCGCGGGCGGCGGCGGCCTCCCTGGACGAGCGCCTGGAGCCGGCCCCGCGCGGGCGTGGCCTGCGGGGCACGGCGGACCGAACGGACGGGGTGCTGGATCACCTGGCTGAAGCCTCCTCGTGTACTGCCCGTCTCAGCAGCCCTGCTTGCCTGCTGCCTGTTGCGTGGTGCCGGTGCGCGACGCCGCCCTGACGCTCGGCCGCGACGGCACCCGGTGCGGGGTGCCCGTCCGATGCCCCGCCCGGACACACCTCACCACCAGTCTGCCAACCACGGGCCCGGCGACCGGCATTCCCGGGGCGCCGCATGAGCTGCGCCACGCGCCCCGGCCGCGGCCCCGCCGGCCGTGCTCCGCCCGGCGCCGGCCCGTGGCCGGCCCGTCCGCCCCGGCGCCGGGCGGTCCGTGTCACCGCTCCCCGCCGCCGCCCGCCGGCCCGGCCGCGCGGGCCCCGTACCCTGTGGTCCATGGCCGCCTCCTCCCCCGACTCCGTCGCCGCGCCCGCCCGCGGACGGGCCGGGCGGCCGGTGGGCACCGTCACCCGCGGCACCACCAACACCAACCGGCTGCGCCGGATGGACCGCTGGATCGCCCACACGCTGGGGCCCGCGCTGCGCTCCGCCGAGCACCCGCCGGTCGCCGTCGACCTCGGGTACGGGGCCGCGCCGTGGACGGCGGTCGAACTCTCCGCCCGGCTGCGCGCGGTCCGCACCGACGTCCGGGTGGTGGGCATCGAGATCGAACCGGCCCGGGTCGCCGCGGCGCTGCCGTACGCGGTGCCGCCGCTGCTGACCTTCCGGCGCGGCGGCTTCGAGGTGCCGCTGGACGGCGGCGCGCCCGCCCGGCTGATCCGGGCCGCCAACGTGCTGCGGCAGTACGAGGAGTCGGCGGTGGCCGGGGTCTGGGAGCGGCTGTGCGCCCGGCTGGCGCCGGACGGGCTGCTGGTCGAGGGCACCTGCGACGAGATCGGCCGCCGGCACGTCTGGGTGGCGCTCGGGCCCGAGGGGCCGCGCACGGTGACCTTCGCGGCCCGGCTGGGCGGCCTCGGGCAGCCGTCCGACCTGGCCGAACGGCTGCCCAAGGCGCTGATCCACCACAACGTGCCGGGCCGGCCGGTGCACGCGTTCCTGCGCGACTTCGACCGCGCCTGGGCGGCGGCCGCGCCGTACGGGGCGTTCGGCGCCCGGCAGCGCTGGGCCGCCGCCTGCGCCTCGCTGGCCGGGACCTGGCCGCTGGTGGACGCGCGCGGGCGGTGGCGCCAGGGCGAGGTCACGCTGCCCTGGACGGCGCTGGCCCCGTAGGCCCCCGGCCGGTCCTCCGCGGGTTCCCCGCAGGTCCTCCGCGGCTGCCGCCGCGCGGGCGACGGCGTACGGACAACGGCGTACGGAGGACGGCGCACGGAGGACGGTGCGGGCCGACGTGCCGGTGACCGGTCCCGGTACCCGAGCGGACCCGGCCGGTGATCGATCCCGTGGATTCACTCGAACGAGTTATCGAATATCTCTGGCGTGTTGACGGCTCGTCACGCCACCATGGGGGCACCCGCCCGGCGGCTCATTCCCGTCCCGTCAACCCCAGCTCCCGTCCGACGCCCACGAAGACCTCGTACATCTCCTGCCCGAGCAGGACGAACCGCACCTCCTCCGGCCCGCTCCCCGGCTCCGCCGTCACCTCCGCCACGGTGCCGAGCGCGATCCGGGCCGCATCCGCCGGCGGCCACCCGAAGATCCCGGCCGACACCGCCGGGAAGGCCACCGTGCGCGCACCCAGCTCCACCGCGACCCGGAGCGACTCGCGGTAGCAGGAGGCCAACAGCTCCGCCCGCTCCTCGTACTCGTCCGCCAGATGGACCGGCCCCACCGTGTGCACCACCCAGCGGGCCGGCAGCTCACCGGCCGTGGTCGCCACCGCCTGCCCGGTGGGCAGCCCCCGCCCGTACCGGGAGGCCCGCAATCCGCGGCAGTCCTCCAGGATCCGCGGTCCGCCCCTGCGGTGGATCGCACCGTCCACACCACCACCGCCCAGCAGGGAGGAATTCGCGGCGTTCACCACGACGTCCACCTGCTGCGCAGTGATGTCACCCTCGACCAGGGTGATCCGCGTCACCATCGTGCTCCCCCTTCGTCCGCCCGCCCGGGAGCCCGTCGGCACGGGCTCCGGCTCCTGTCCCCGCCATCGTCCAACACACCGCCACCGGCGTGGCGATAGCCACAACGGCGCCGGTCGGCCAGAGAAATCCCCGGAGATCACGTTATGGTCGCGAGAAGTTCCCCGACGCAGAGTGCCGAGCGGGCACTGCGGACGGACGCCGGCCGTTACGCACTCGGGGAAAGGGAGGATCAGCCGATGCCCGCAACGGCAGACGGGCGGGCACCTGGTGCCGCGGACCTGCCGGGCGCCCAGAACGGCGCCCGCCCCGGGCGTGCCCTCGAACGGTCCGCCCCCGAACGGTCCGCCCCCGAACGGTCCGCCCCCGGCCGTTCCCCCGCGCGGGCCCGGCCGTCGGCCGGCCCCGCCACGGCACCCGCTCCGATACCCCACCCGCGGTCGGACGCCGCCCCGGCCGGCCCGGCCGCCCCGCCCGCCCCCGCCGCGGCCCCCGCCGCCACCGCCCCGCTCAGGCTGCTGGTGATCGAGGACGACGCCTCCGACGCCCAGCTGCTCAAGGCCGCGGTGGCCGACAGCGGCGCGCCGATCGAGATCCACTGGACCCGCGGTCTCGACCAGGCCTTCGACCTGCTCGCCCCCGCCCAGTCCGGCTCCCGGCGCGGCCGGTCGCGCGCCCCCGAACCCGGCCGCGGCGACTTCAGCTGCGTCCTGCTCGACCTCGCCGCCCCCGCCGACCTGCCGCACCCCTCGGACTCCTCCGACGGCCTGGAGGGCCTGCACGCCCTGCTCCAGCGGGCCCCGCACACCGCCGTCGTGGTCCTCACCGACGCCGCCGGGGCCGAACTCGGCGCCGCCGCCGTGGCCGCCGGCGCCCAGGACTTCCTGGTCAAGAACGAGACGGACGGCCCGCTGCTGGCCCGCGCCCTGCGCTACGCCGTGGAGCGCAAGCGCGCCGACGAGTCGCAGCGCCGGCTCGTCGAGGCCGAACTGCGCGGCCAGGAGAACGCCCGGCTGCAGCGCCACCTGCTGCCCACCCCGCTGCTCGACGGCGCGAACCTCTCCTTCACCCGCCGCTACCGCCCCGGCCGCCGCCGCGCCCTGCTCGGCGGGGACTTCTACGACGCGGTCCGCACCGAGGACGGCACCGTCCACGTGGTGATCGGCGACGTCTGCGGCCACGGCCCCGACGAGGCGGCGCTCGGCGTGGCACTGCGGATAGCGTGGCGGACCCTGGTCTTCGCCGGCCTCACCGGCGAGACGCTGCTGACCACCCTCCAGCACGTGCTGGAGCACGAGCGGCGCAGCGACGAGATCTTCGCGACGCTCTGCATGCTGATCATCGAGCCGGGCGACGCCACCGACCCGGAGGCCGCCGAACAGGCCCGGCTCTACCTCGCCGGCCATCCGCCGCCGCTGCTGCTCGGCACGGGTCACACCCCGGTCGGCCTGCCCGCCGACCACGCCGGCCCCGCGCTCGGCCTGCTCCCCTGCGACGACTGCCAGGCCGTCTGGCCGGCCCACCGCTTCGAACTGCCCGCCGGCTGGCGGCTGCTGCTCTACACCGACGGGCTGATCGAGGGCCGGATCGGTGCCGGTTCCCGCCGCCTCGGCCAGGACGGGCTGGCCGATCTAGTCGGCGACCACCAGTCCGCCGGGCTGACCCGGGGCCGACTGGTCGACAGCGCGATCGCCGAGGTCGAGGAGCTGAACGGCGGCGCCCTGACCGACGACGTCGCGGTGCTGCTGCTGGAGCGCAATCCGGCGCCCCTGCTGCTGGGTTAGCGCCCGCGCCCGGGCCGGGCCACCCGGGCGGGGGGCGGAGGCCGGGAGCGCGGAGACGACGGGCCCCGGCGACCGCGCGGACGGGCCCGCCGGCCGCCGGGGCCCGGTGCTCCGGTGTCACCAGGGCCCGTACGGCCCCATGTTGCGCTGGTCGCCCCGGCCGCCGCCCCGGTTGGTCAGCGCCCGGATCGCCGGGCGGACGTCGACCACGTAGACGATCGCGGCGACCAGTCCGCCCAGGGTGAGGAAGCTGGTCATGAAGTTCGCGCCGAACAGCAGGTCCAGGCCGAACGCGATCCCGAGCACCGCCAGCCAGAAGCCCTTGGTCTTCTTGTCGGCCGCCCGGTAGCCGTCCTCCGGACGGGTGGCGGCGTCGACCAGCGCGTACAGCTTGTAGCCCAGGATGGCGACGGCCAGCCACCAGAACGGGTTCAGGTAGTCCAGGAACAGGATCTGGGCCACTCCGCCCATCACGGCCTCCTCTGCGTCTCGCTGCGGCACCCCTGCCCGCCCATCCTGGCACGGCAGGCGGTCCGCCCGCGGGGTCAACGGCCCGGCGGCACCCGACGTGCCCCGGGTTGCTGCGGGCGGGCCGGCCCGCGGTCAACCGGCCCGGCCCACGCGGCCCGCTACTCCGCGTTCCGGCGGGAGCGGCCGCGCTTCGGCGCCGCGGGCGCCTCCTCCTCGACCAGTTCGCCCTCGACGAGCTCGCCGCCGGCCGTCACGTCGACCCGCTCGGCGATCGTCTCACCGGCACCGGCACCGGCCTCGCCGCGGCCGCGGTCGACCACGACCTTGCCGCGCTCGGCCAGCCCGTCGTAGGTCTCCTTGGCCTTCACGGCCAGCTCGACGGCGCGGCCCACCTGCTGGAGGGCGAAGGTCTGGGCCTTCTCCTGGAGGACCCTGAGGTCGGCCGGCAGGGTGGTGACCGTACCGGCGACCTTCGCCTGGGCCTCGGCCAGCCGGGCGGTGGCCTTCTCCTGGGTGCCCCTGCGGTCCGCGGCGAGCGCCTCCACCCGGCCCGGCACCTCCCGCAGCTTCTCGTAGGCGAGCTCCCCCGCGCCCGCGAGGGCGTACAGCGGGGTCGGGTCGGTCAGGGTCTTCTTGATCTCGTCGGTGATCGGCATGGCCGGGTCCTCCCGTGGTGTCTAGGGCGTCCTGCCCTCGTGCTCGTCCGCGCTCCCGCCCGTGCCCCTGTCCGCGCCGGACGGCTTCCCGGCGGCGTTCTCCTTGAGAAAGGCGTCGTAGACCGCGAGCAGCGCCTGCTTCTGCCGCTCGTCGATCAGCGGATCGGCCAGGATCGAGGCCCGCAGTTCCAGGCCCTCACCGCGCCGTTCCTCCAGGATCCCGGCCTGGACGTAGAGCGTCTCCGCCGAGATCCGCAGCGCCTTGGCGATCTGCTGCAGGATCTCCGCGCTCGGCTTGCGCAACCCCCGCTCGATCTGGCTGAGGTAGGGGTTGGACACGCCGGCGGCCTCCGCCAGCTGCCGCAGCGAGTACTGCGCGTTGCGCCGCTGTTCGCGGATGTACTCGCCCAGCGGGCCGACGTTCAGGGAGGCCATGCGACCACCCTGCCCCAGGGTGCTTGCTTTTGCAAGCACAGCGCTAGCGCGGGCAAGCGGCCCGGCCCGGCGCGGGGCCGGGCCGGGCGGACCGGCGCGTCAGGCGGGGAGGCGGACGGGCATCAGGACGGAGAAGGCCCCGGGCCGGTCGGGGGTGCGGATCGCGAGGGGGGCGACGGGACCGCCGAGTTCGAGGACGAGCTGCCCCGGGGCGCCGGTGGGGAGCGCCTCCAGCAGGAAGTCGCGGTTGACCGCGACCCGGAGCGCCCCGGGGGCCCCGGAGCCGTCGGGAGCGGCGACGGTGAGGCGGCCCGTCCCGTCGACGGCCAGGACGGCGACCTCGCAGGCGGCGCCGTGCGGGCCGGACGGGAGGGTCCGGGTCGGGGCGGACGCGACGGCCTCGCGCAGGTCGGCGGCGGACAGGCCGACCCGGTGGACCGGGTCCAGCCGGACCAGCGGGCGGTAGTCGGGGTAGTCGTGGTCGAGGGCCGCGCCCTCGATCCGGTGGCCGTCCACCTCCACCCGGACCGTCGCGGCCCCCAGCGTCAGGCGAGCCGTGCCGTCGGCGGAGCCGAGCAGCGCGCGCAGGGCGTCGGCCAGCGCGGCCGGCACGACGACGGCGACCGGGGCCCCGTCGGCGGCCTCCGATTCCGCCCCGGCACCCGGGTCCGGGTCCCCGGCCCGGGCCAGGTCCGGGTCCGGGTCCGCGCCGGGCGTGCGCACGGGCACCTCGGCGAGCGCCATCCGGTAGCGGTCGGTGGCGACCAGCCGCAGCAGGCCGCCGTCCAGGTCGAACAGCACGCCGGACAGCACCGGCAGCTCCGGGTCGCTGCCGACGGCGAAGCGGACCGCGTCCAGGGCGCCGGCCAGCTCACGGGCGGCGACGGTGCGGCGGTGTTCGGCGGGGGCGGTGGTCATCGGGCTCTCCCTCTGGTCGATCAGCCTGCGGATCAGGGAGAGCTCCCGGCGCGCGTCGGCGAGGCCGTCCTCCAGCCGGCGCAGGTGGGTGTCGACCACCCGCCGGGCCACCCCGCTGCCGGGGGCGGCGCCGAGCACGGCCCGGACGTCGGCCAGCGGCATTCCCACCCGGCGCAGCCGGGCGAGCAGCCTCGCGTCGGCGAGCTGACCGGGCGCGTACCAGCGGTAGCCGGTGCGCGGGTCGACCCGCGCGGGGGCGAGCACGCCGGCGCCGTCGTAGAAGCGCAGGGTGCTCACGCTCAGACCGCTGTCGCGGGCCAGCTCGCCGATGCTGCGCAGGTCGCTCTCCATGCCGGGACTCTCGGGCCTCGACCAGGTCGAGGGTCAAGCCGGGCGGCCGGACCCGCCCCGACCCTACCGGCGGCGGGCCCCGGCCCTCCGGCGTCCGGCGCGGACCGGATCTGTCGCACCCGGCCGATAGCGTCGACGGACCGGAGCGGGGGGAGCCCGTCCGGCGAGGTTCCACCGACGAGAGGCGACGGATCATGCCCACCCTGGTGAACGCCGAGACCGACGAGCGCGACGCCCTGCTCTCCTTCCTCGCCGCCCAGCGCGGCGGACTGCGGCGGGCCGCGCTCGGCCTGACCGAGGAGCAGGCCGCCGCCCGGCCGACCGCCGGCGCCCTCTCGCTCGCCGGGCTGATCAAGCACGCGGCGGTCTGCGAGCGCGAGTGGATCGTCGGCACCCTGATGGGCCGCCCGCTGCGGGACGGGGAGAACCCCGAGGAGGACACCTTCACCCTGACCGGGGAGGAGACGCTGGCGCACTGGCTGCACCGGTACGAGGAGATCGCGGCGGAGACCGAGGAGATCGTGCGGGGCCTGCGGGACCTCGACGTGGACGCGCCGCTGCCGGAGGCCCCGTGGTTCCCGGCCGGCTCCCGGCGGACCGCGCGCTGGGTGCTGCTGCACCTGATCGAGGAGGCCGCCCGGCACGCCGGCCACGCGGACATCGTCCGCGAGTCCCTGGACGGCCTGACCGCGTTCGAGCTCGTCGACCGGGAGCTGTCGGAGGCCGCCGCCCGGTAGGCCCGGGCCCGCCGCCCCCGCCGGAACGCACCGGCGGGGGCGACCCCGACCATTGGTTGAACTTTGAACGAAACCGGTCTACAGTGGAGCCATCAAGTTGAAGCCTAAACAAATGGCTTCGAACCCGAGGAGGAGCCATGGGCCTTTTCAACCGCACCAAGACCACCACCGCCCCGACCGCCGTCGCCGTCGTCGAGGGCCCGGACCTCGGCCACCTGACCGGCGACTGGACCATCGACAACACCCACAGCGAGATCGGCTTCGCCGTCCGCCACGCGATGGTCACCAACGTCAAGGGCCGCTTCACCGAGTACGAGGGCAGCCTCCACCTCGACGGCACCACCCCGGGCAACTCCACCGCCGAGCTGGTGATCAAGGTCGCGAGCATCGACACCAACCAGGCCCAGCGCGACGAGCACCTGCGCACCGGCGACTTCTTCGAGGCCGAGACCTTCCCGGAGATGCGCTTCCGCAGCACCTCCGCCGAGCGCGTGCGCGACGACTCCTACCGGCTGACCGGCGAGCTGACCATCAAGGGCACCACCCGCCCGATCGTCCTGGACCTCGACTACACCGGCAGCGCCACCGACGCCTACGGTGCCGACCGGGTCGGCTTCGAGGGCAAGGCCGTCCTGGACCGCACCGACTGGGGCCTGACCTACAACGCCGCGCTGGAGACCGGTGGCGTGCTGATCGGCGAGAAGGTCAAGCTCACCTTCGACATCTCCGCCGTGAAGGCGGCCTGACGCGGCCGACCACGGCCCCGGGCCCGGTACCTGCGGCCCTCCCCGACCGCGGGCGCGCCCGTCGGCCCCCCGACCGACCACGCACCCGCACCCGCCCCACCCCTGCCGACCCCCGAGCGGCAGGGGTGGGGTCGTCTCCGGCGCACCGTTCGCGGCCGGGACGGGCACCGCGCCGACCACGGTCACCGCGGCATGACGCCGCTCCGGGGACCACTGCCGCGGCACCGGCGGAACGAGGGAGCGGCGGTACCGGTGGCCCGGACCGTGGTGGGCGTCCCGCCCGGCCCGGGGCCCGCCGGACGGTGGCCGAGCACGCGGGACCGGGCCCAGGCCACGGGATCCCCGCCGGAGCGGCGGCGGCCCCGCCGACCGGCGCCGCCGGGCGCCGTCACCCGGGCGCGGCGCCCCGGCCGACCGGCGCCGCGGGCGAGCATCCGGAGCACCTTGTCAGTGGGTCGCGCTAGCTTGCGGACATGACGGGAACGGGCACCATCACGTACGTCCGCGGCGATGCCACCGCCCCCTCGGGCAAGGGGAGGAAGGTGGTCGCACACGTCTGCAACGACCTCGGCGGGTGGGGCAAGGGGTTCGTCCTGGCGATCTCCCGGCGGTGGCCCGCCCCGGAGGCGGCCTACCGGGCGTGGCACCGGGAGCGGGCGACGAACGGCTTCGGCCTGGGCGCGGTGCAGCTGGTGCAGGTCGACAGGCACCTCTGGGTGGCCAACATGATCGGCCAGCGGGGCATCCGGACCGGCCGCTCCTCGGGGCCGCCGGTGCGGTACGAGGCGATCGACGCCGCGCTGGAGACCCTCGGCGGGCACGCGCTCGGCCTGGGCGCGTCCGTGCACATGCCGCGGATCGGCTGCGGGCTGGCGGGCGGACGCTGGGAGGCGGTGGAACCGCTGGTGACGGCCCGGCTGACCGGGCGGGGAGTGCCCGTGACGGTCTACGACCACGGCTGACCGGCGGGCCCCGCGGCCGGCCAGCTGTACTCGTACTCCGGCAGCGTGAACCCGCCGGGGAAGACCCCCTCCCCGGCCGCCGTGCGCAGCCCGCCCGCGCGTTCGTAGAAGGCGATCGCCCGGGTGTTGGCCCGCAGCACCTCCAGGTAGAGGACGGCCCCGGGGTGCCGCCGGGCGACCAGTGCGCGGGCGGCGTCCAGCAGTTCCCGGCCGATGCCGCCGCCGGTCAGCCCGGGGCGGACGTGCAGGTTGTCGAGCAGCACCCGGCCGTCCGGCTGCGGCACCAGGTAGGCGAACCCGGCCACGGCACCGGCCCGTTCGGCGATCAGCAGGTCGGGGGTGTACTCCGGCCCGCCGTAGTCGGCGGCCAGCCGCAGCTCCCAGATCATCCGCCGCTCGGCGGCCAGCCCGTCGCCGAGAGCCTCCTCGGGGACCAGCCCGGTGTAGGCGGTGCGCCAGCTGTCGGCGTGCAGTCCGGCGACGGCCCCGGCGTCCCGGACGTCCCCCGGACGAATCACAGTGATCATGAGGCAAGCCTCTCATTGGACTTGAACGCGTTCAAGCACGGCCCTGGAGTCGGCCCATGAATTTGAACGCGTTCGAAATCAGCGCGCGGACGGCGGCGGCACCGGACGCGGAGCGGGCCTCCGGTGCCGTACGCGCCGACACCGCCTGGGACTGAGCCGATCGGGCTAGGCTCGGGGCCGTGGACGACCTGGCAGCGACGAACGGCACGAGCACGGCGCACGGCACCGACGGCACGGAGGGGGGCTCCGCGAGCAGCGCCGAGACGCGCGGCAGCCGGGCGCAGCCGAAGACCGACAAGAGCGAGCAGACCCGGGCCCTGATCCTGGAGACCGCGATGCGGCTCTTCCAGGAGCGCGGCTACGAGAAGACCACCATGCGCGCCATCGCCACCGAGGCCGGTGTTTCGGTCGGCAACGCCTACTACTACTTCTCGGCGAAGGAATTCCTCATCCAGGGGTTCTACGACCGGATGACGTACGACCACGCGGCCGACGCCAGGAGCCGCATGGCCGGCACCCGGGACTTCGCCGAGCGCCTGGAGATCGCGCTGACCTCCTGGCTCGACACGGCCGCCCCGTACCACGAGTTCGCCGCCCAGTTCTTCCGGACCGCCGCGGACCCGAGCAGTTCGCTGAGCCCGTTCTCCAACGAGTCCCACCCGGCCCGGGCGACCGCCGTGGAGCTGTTCCGCGAGGTGCTGCAGGGCTCCGAGCTGGCCCCGAAGCTCGACGCCGAACTGGTCGAGCTGCTGCCCGACGTGCTCTGGCTGCACCTCATGGTCGTCGTCCTCTACTGGGTGTTCGACCGGACCGAGGACACCGAGCGGACCCGGGAGTTCGTCCGCCGGTCGACGCCCATGGCGGCCCGGGTGATCAACCTCTCGCGCTACCGGGTGTTCCGCCCGATCGTCCGCGACGCCAAGGGCCTCATCCAGGACTTCATCCTGCCCACCATCGGGAAGACCGCCGTGAAGTAGCCGCCGCCCCGGCCGTGGTGACCGGGACGGCGGCGACCCGGCGGAGCGTCGACGGGGCGCCGGCGGGGCGGGGCCCGACGGGCCGGGTCGGCTCAGAAGCCGTCGATCGTCCAGGAGAGCAGCGGCGCGCGCAGCACCAGGTCCGCGGCCGCCACCGCACCCGGGCGCAGCTCGGTGACCAGACCGGCCGCCGCGAGCCGGGGCAGCGTCTCGCCGGCGAGGCAGAGCGAGCCCAGGGCCGAGGCGTTCAGTGCCAGATCGGCCTCGTCGGTGGTCCGCACGCAGCGGCCGGTGCCGTCCGCCGCGGCCTCGATCGCCCAGCGGCCGGCGGCGTACCCCTCCCGGTCCTCGACGTCCAGCACCACCCGGCCGGGGGCGCCGTACGTCCGGGCCCCGAAGGCGGCCTCGACGTCCAGCACCCGCAGCCACATGAAGTCGGCGTTGTCGACGTGCGGGGTGGCCGCGCGCGGCTCGTTGAGCAGCAGCGGCAGCGGGTCGTCCGGACCGATGTTCTCGACGACGACCTTGCGCACCCAGTCGATCGAACAGAGGAAGCGCCACAGCTCGGTGGCGGTGGGCCGGTCGAGCGCGAGGACGTCGAGGACGGTGAGGGTGCAGTTCGGGTAGGAGCCGTCCCAGGTGTCCTCGATCCTGTAGACGGCCATGCCGGTGACGTTGCCCCCGGCGTCGCGGTGGACGGCGGCGAAGGGCTCCTTCCAGTCGAAGCCCGGGACCTCGATCTCGCCGCTGAAGCGCTTCCAGGCCACCTCGTCGCGGGCGATGTTGCCCGGCTGGGTGAGCCGCCAGCGGTCGTGCAGCCCGGGGCCCACCTCGCGCATCTCCGCCATGGAGACGAGGTCGATCCGCCCGCCGGGCACGCCGGGCAGGCCGGCCCGCAGGCCGCCGGCCCGGAGCAGGTCGATGTTCCAGCCGTGGCCGCGGGTGGCGGGGCCGAAGCCGTAGCGGCCGTAGATGTTGTACTCGGCGGCGATCAGGATCGCGACGGCGGCGCCGCGCTCGCGGGCGGCCGCGAGGTCCCGGGTCATCATCCGGCGGAGCAGGCCGCGCCGCCGGTGGGTGGCGGTCACCGTGACGGCGGTGATCGCGTCGGCCGTCACCACGGCGCCGCCGGGGACGGTCAGTTCGGTGTCGAAGCTGCGGAAGGTGGCGACGAAGCGGCCGTCGTCCACCGCCGCGAGCATCCGGCCCGGCTCCCACTGGAGGCGCCGGTACTCGGTCGCCCGGCCGATGTGCGAGCGCAGGAAACCGACGGCGAGCGCCCGGTCCCACGCGTCGATCTCGTCCTCGCCGACCGCACGGATCTCGATCCCGCCGACGGTGTCGTCCTGCTCGCCCGGGCGGCCGCTCCCCGGATCACGGTGGCCGCCGTTCGTCTCGTTGCCCATTCGCTCACCGTACGGCGGGGTTTCGCCGACGGCATCCGATTTATTCCGGGGTGCCCCGCAGGCCCTGCCACCGGCCGACCGGCCATCGGATCGAGCAACAACCAGCCATGGGAGGAGGGGAGTTGACCGGCCCGTCGGCATGACGGCGCTTCCGTTCGGAACCGGTCGGCCGGACCCGGCCGACCGCCTGGACCGGCTCACCGCCTGGACCGGCCCGCGCCGCCCGGACGGGGGTGCCCGGCCCGGCCGCCCGGGCCCGCGCCAGGACCGCGGCGTTCCCCCGTGCGGGCGTGTCCGGCGCCGCACTGCTTGCCCGGGCCCACCGGGTGCACCACGCTGAGCCCCGGGCACGAGGACGACCGGCGGGCCCGGACCGCACCGAGCGACGCACCGCGCCGAGCGACGCACCGCGCCGTGCGCGGTCCGCACGCCGGACACCCACGGACGGAGGGCCGCCATGCGGAAACTGATCTACGGCATGAACCTCACCCTGGACGGCTACATCGCCGCGCCCGGCGACGACATCGGCTGGAGCGGGCCGCCGAGCCCCGAGCTCTTCCGGTGGTGGCTCGACCACGAGCGGGCGAGCGGGCTCTCGCTGTACGGCCGCAAGCTGTGGGAGACGATGAGCTCCTACTGGCCGACCGGCGACCAGCGGCCCGGCGCCACCCCCGCGGAGGTCGAGTTCGCCCGGACCTGGCGGGACACGCCGAGGGTGGTGTTCTCCTCGACGCTCGACGAGGTCGGCTGGAACGCCCGCCTGGTCACCGGCGACGCGGTCGCCGAGATCACCCGGCTCAAGGCCGGGGACGGCGGCCCGATGACCATCGGCGGCGCCACGCTGGCCGGGGCGGCCGTCCGCGCCGGGCTGGTCGACGAGTACGTGATCGCCACCCATCCGGTCCTGGTGGGCGGCGGCACGCCGTTCTTCGCCGCGCCGGACGGCCTGGTGCGCCTGGAGCTGCTGGAGACGCGGACGTTCCCCGGCGGCGTGGTCCTGACCAGGTACCGGACGAGGCGCTGACCGGCGCTCAGGGGCGGGCGTAGAAGTCCGGGGTGCCCATGATCCAGAGGCTGGCCTGCTTGACCGGCATCCCGGCCCGGGGGGCCTCGATCATCTGGTCGTCGCCGATGTAGAGGCCGACGTGGTGGATGTCGGCGGCGCGGCCGGTGGTGCTCCAGAACACCAGGTCGCCGGGGCGGAGCTGCCGGTAGGTGACCGGGGTGGACTGGGCGTACTGGTCGGCGGCGAAGTGGTTGAGCCGCTTGCCGCCCTGACGCCACGCCATCATGGTCAGCCCGGAGCAGTCGTAGCCGCCGGGGCCCTCGCCGCCCCAGACGTAGGGCAGGCCGATCCTGGCGCGGGCGAAGGCCACGGCCTCGGCCGCCCCTTCGGCCGACCAGGCGCGCGCCGGCGCCGCGGCGGGGGCCGCGGCCGGCGGCGCGGCCTTCGCGGGCTTCGGGTGCCGGGCCGCTTCGGCGGCACGCTCGGCGGCCCGTTCCGCCGCCGCCCTGGCCTCGGCCTCCCGGGCCGCCTGCTCCGCAGCGGCCTTCTCGGCCGCCGCCCGCTCCGCGGCGGCCCGTTCCGCCGCCTCGCGCTCGGCCGCCGCCTTCTCCGCCGCCGCGCGCGCGGCGGCCTCGGCCTCCCGGGCGGCGATCGCCTCCAGCGCCTCCCGCCGCTGCCGCTCCAGCTCGACGGTGGTGTGCCGGGCGGCGGCCAGTTCGGCGAGCAGTTGCTCGCGCCGCAGCCCGGTGGCCACGACCTGGTTCTGCTGCTCCGCCAGCCGGGCCTCGGCCCGCTCGCGGGCGGCGCCGACCTCGTCCGCGGCCCGGGCGGCGGCCCCGGCGGCCGCGCGCGCGAGGGCGGCGGTCCGGCCGGCCTCGGCGGCCGTGGACACCGCCGCGTCGAGGATCTGCCGGGTGCGGTCGCTGGCGACCCCGACCACCGCGGCCCGGTCCCCGGCCTCGCGCGGCCCGCGGGCCCCGAGCAGGGCGTTGATCGCGGAGAGCTGGGCGCTGGTGCCCTGCCGGTACGTCTCGGCGGCCAGTGCGGCGGCCTCCTCGGCGGCGTCGGCCCGCTCGGCCTCGGCGGCGGCCGCCCGGACGGCGGCGTCGGCCTCCGCCTCGCGGGCCCGGGCGAGGGCGAGCCGGGCACCGTTGTAGGCCTCGACGGCCTGTTCGGCGGTGCGGGCGGCCAGGTCGGCCGCGGCCCTGGCCGCGGTGAGCCCGGCCTCGATGGCGGCCACCGAGGCGGCCGTGCGGTCGGCCTCGGCCCGGGCCCGCTCGATCTCCTCGACGGAGGGGTGGGCGCCCTCCCCCGCCGCGGCGGCTCCGGTGGGGTCCGCGGCGGCGGCCGGATCGGCCGGGACGGGCGGCTCGGCCGGGGCCGCCGCCGCGGCGGGGAGCGGTACGAGCAGGACGGTGAGGGACACCAGGAGGGTCGACAGGAGTCTGCGCGCCACGATTCATCCCCTTCGGACGGTCACGAGGGAGCGGAACGGCCGCACGCACACCGTCGACGGCACGGCGAACCATCCCATTGCGTGACAAGACGGTCACTGTCCGACATGTTCTCAAGCCGGGCGGTTTTCACACCTCAGGCCCGCACCACCGGACGGGTGACCATCGGATGATCCGACCGCCCACCACCCCGTACGGGCTACCGGCTCATCCGGCGGGTGCGCGGCCGCAGCCAGCGGTGCCGCCCCGGCCCCGGCGGCTGACCGGTCGGCCGCACCGCGTACGTCCGGCTGCGGCCGGCGCTGACCACCCGCCGGCGCTGCTGGGACCGGTCCTGCCGCCCCGCCGGCCCGGCCGGACCGCCGTTCGCCGCCGCGGGGTCGCCCGCGGCGGCGGCCCCGGCGCCGCGGTGGCTGCCGGACGGGTGCTCCCCGGTGCCCGCGGCCGAGCGGCGGTCGGCCAGCCGGGCGGACCGCCGGGACAGGGCCCGGGCGGCGTGCGCGTCCAGGTGGGCACTGGCCCGGGCCGCCATCCGCTCGGCCACCCGGTGGGCGGCCGGGTGGTGGGCCGGGACCTTGTCCGGCGTCCCGGCGATCAGGTCGAAGAGCCAGGTGCGGGCCTGGTCCGCACGCCGGTGCAGCAGGCGCTCGCGCCGGAGCGCGCGGGCCCGGCGGCGCGGGCTCCGGGCGTACCGCCAGCGCGCCCAGGGGCTGCTCGGCCGGGCCAGCCGGACCGCCCCGATCCAGGACAGGCCGGGCACCATAATGCCGAGCAGCCCGGTCCACACCTTGCCCTTGAGCAGGGTGACGATCATGGCCAGCGCGTTCACCGAGATCACCGTGACCAGCCCCCACCGGGTCTCCCCGGTCGGCTCGGCGCCCAGCGGCACGTAGCCGACGAGCAGCAGACCGGTGAAGAGGATCCCGAAGATCACCGCGTCCACCGACTTGCGGCCCTGCTCGCTCCAGTAGACGTCGTCCAGGTGCAGGATCAGCGCGAACTCGTCCAGCACCAGGCCGCAGCCGATGCCGAAGAGCAGTCCGAAGACGTCGATCCAGGGGTGTCCACCGTAGGTCGCGAACACCCCGATGCCCCCGACCAGCAGGAAGCCCAGGCCGAACACCATGTGGTGGATGTGCAACCCGCCGGGCGTGACGTTGCCGGGCCACCAGCGCACCTGCGCCCTGATCATCCGCACGCTGAACCGGATGAAGACGAACGAGGTGATGAATCCGACCAGCAGCAGGAACAGCGGTTGCTTGTGCGTGGCGACGATGTGCTCGCGGTAGCCGTCCAGCAGTGTGGTCATGGGTCTTACCTTCGTTCCTGGTGCTGCGTGCGTCCTGCCGCGACATGGCCCGGGGGCCAACGGCCGGCGTCAGAATCCGCGGGTGCGCTTGGCGGCGCGGCGGGGGATCACCGGGGCGAGCGACGGACGCTCGACCCCGACCGGGAGTTTCATGAAGAGCCGGGCCACCTCGCCGCCCAGGTTCACCCCGATGGCCAGCGCCATCGCGATCGCGGCGGCCCGGGTGATCTGGACCAGGCCGCCGCTGGGGTGGCCCTGGGCGAACGAGAGCATGCCGAGGTAGAGCGCCGAACCGGGCATCAGCGGCCCGATCGCGGCGGTCACGTACGGCAGCGCCGACCCGTTGCGGTAGCGCGCCATCAGCTGGCCGAAGAGGCCGACCAGGCCCGCCGCCACCCCGGTCGCGACGATCGGCGAGATCCCGGCGTTGTAGGCCAGCACGCCGTAGCTGGCCCAGCCGATGCCGCTGTTCAGGGTGACCAGCGCGAGCGAGCGGCGGTCGGTCTGCAGCAGCATCGCGAAGGCGAGGGTCAGCACCATCGCGGCGACCATCTGGACCGGCGGGTAGCTGATCCCGGCCAGCGACTCGTCCGGCCGGAGCTTGGCCTCGAAGCCGACGCCCAGGTAGAGGATCAGCATCACGCCGATGACGATGCCCGCCACCAGGTAGATCACCTCCAGCAGCCGGGCCGCCGCGGTGATGTAGAAGCCGGTCAGACCGTCCTGCACGGCGGCGACCAGGGCGCGGCCGGGCAGCAGCGCGAACAGCCCGCCGGTGATCACCACGGAGCCGCGCAGCCCCAGGTCGTTGAACGAGAGCACGATGCCGGAGGCGGCGGCCGGCATCGCGGCCAGCACGAACTGGTAGAACTCCGGCAGTCCGCGGCGGGCGATCGTCGAGGCCATCCGGTCGCCGAGCACGGCGGCGACGAAGGCGCTGAGGAAGACCAGCCAGGCCTTGTCGTCGATCCGCCCGCCGACCAGGAAGGTCGCCGCGCCGGCCAGCAGGCCGGTGTTCAGCGCGAGCAGCCAGGACGCGTACGGGTGCCGGTTGCGGCGGATCACGGCGAGCCGGCGGTAGGCGTCGTTGACGCTCACCTTCTCGGCGGTGATGTCCGCGACCAGCTCGTACACCGCGTTCAGCCGGGTGTAGTCGGAGGTGCGGCGGCGCACCACGCGGTCGGCCGTGATCGGCGGCTCGACCAGCGAGGGCTGGTGCGAGATGCCGATGAGGGTGAAGGTGACCTGTGGCTCGCAGCGGTCCAGCCGGTAGGCGTGCGCGATGCCGAGCATGGCCGCCTCGACGTCCTCGGCGGCCTCGCCGCTGGCCAGCAGCAGCTCGCCGATGCGCAGCGTCAGGTCGAGGATGCGCGGGACGTTGCGGCCGGCCGCGGCGGCCGGGTGCAGCTCGCGGGCGGTCCGCTCGAAGGCGGGGCGCTCGGACATCGGGGTGCGCAGCAGGGTGCGCATCCGGTCCGGCCAGGGCGCCTCGCCGGGGGCGCCGGCACTGAGCGAGCCGACCGGGATGCCGGTCGGCGGGGTGTAGCCGGCGGCCCGCCACTCCTCGGGGGTGAGGGTGTCCTCGGCCACGGTGCGCCGTCGCGGCGCCGGGGCGGGCGGGCCGCCGGCGGCCTGCTCGGGCGGGGCGGGCGCGGCGTCCGGCTCCGGCTCCGGCTCGGGCTCGGGTTCGGGGGCCAGCAGTCCCCTGGTCTCGGGGGCGGGCAGGGCGAGCGGGATCTCCACGGTCGGCTCGGCGACCGGGGCCGGGTGCCCGAGCAGCCCCTCGGTGAGCGGTGCCTCGGACGGGTGGAGCGGGCGCGCGGCGGGCGCCGGCCGGACCTGCCGCTGCGGACGGCCGCTCCGGCCGCCCCTGGCCCTCTTGCCGCCGCCCGGCCGGCCCCGCTTCGGCACTTCCGCTCCTTGCCGCCCCAGGCGGTGCCGGTCCCCCGGGCCGCCGTTCGATCTCCGCCTACACCTTGCCCGATCGAACTGCCGGACGCACATGTACGCGGCGGCGGGAGCGGCCCCGCCCGGACGCCTACCCGGCGCGGTGGCGACCGCCCCCACCTGCGGCGGGAGCCGGCGCGGCCCCGGCGGGCGCGGCGGCACCGGCGCCGGCGCGGCCGGACCGGCGGGCCCGGAGCAGCTCGACGGCCACCGGGACCACCGAGAGGAGCACGATCCCGATCAGGATCGCCTCGATGTTCTCCCGGACGAACGGGATCTGCCCGAGGAAGTAGCCGAGCACGGTGACGCCGGCGCCCCAGAGCACGCCGCCGATGACGTTGAAGAGGACGAAGACCCGGTAGTTCATCCGGCTCACGCCGGCGACGATCGGGGTGAAGGTGCGGACGATCGGCACGAAGCGGGCCAGCACGATCGCCTTCGGTCCGTGCCGCTCGAAGAAGGCCGCCGCCTTCTCCACGTTCTCCTGCTTGAACAGCCGGGAGTCGGGGCGCCGGAAGAGGCCCGGTCCGACCTTGCGCCCGAACAGGTAGCCGACCTGGTCGCCGACCACCGCCGCGACCACGATCAGCGCGCAGACCAGCCAGAGCGGCTGGTGCAGGTAGGTGCCGCCGGCCACCAGCAGGCCGGTGGTGAAGAGCAGCGAGTCGCCGGGGAGGAAGAAGCCGATCAGCAGTCCGGACTCGGCGAAGACGATGGCCAGGATGCCGATCAGCCCGAAGGTGGAGATCAGGTAGGTCGGATCGAGCCAGGACGGGCCGAGGGCGAGGCTGGTCACGGGGCGGACTCCTGAGGGGCCTGGAGGATGGTCGACTCTTGGCAATGAAACAGTAAAGCATTCACCAAGGGATGATCGAACAGCCCTGGTCCAGGCATCAGTCGGACAATCATCCGGGTACCACCATCGGGCGAATCCCCATCCGTCCGGTGGAGTTCGGCCGCCGCGCCGGTGGATCCTGGTCGGGCGACGTCAGGCAACGGCGCTGCGGAGCGGCCACTCCGGAACGCGCCACCATCCGCACACCGTTCCCAGGGAGACCACCGTGTCCCGTATCCGCGCGGCAGCCGCCGTCACCGCCCTCGGCGCCTTCCTCCTCGCCGGTCTCGGCACCGCCCACGCCGACGACGGCGCCGGTGCCAACGACCACGCCAACAGCAGCGTGGTGAGCAACACCGGTTCGGGCAACGTCATCGGCAACGTGTTCGGCAACGTCGTCAACACCCAGCAGACCGCCACCGGCTCGGGTGCGAGCAACCAGAACAACACCCTCGCCGCGACCGGCAACGCGGGCGGCATCGGCGCCCTGCAGGGCAACGGCAACCTCACCGCCCCGATCGTCCCGCCGGCCGGCGGCTGATCCCGGCCCCGGCCCGAGCGCACCCGCCCCGGCCCGGGCCGCGGACCTCCGGCGGGTCCGGTGGATCTCCGCCGCCCTCCGTGGACAGCCGAAGCTACTCACGATTAACTTGTGGGGCGATCGGCGGGTCCCACGGTTCCGCCGCGTCAGGCCCCATCGGGAGTCAGGCCCCATCGAAGGGAGCGCCGCCGTGCGCCGCACCGTGTTCACCGAGGACCACGAGGCCTTCCGGGAGACCATCCGGGACTTCATCGCCAACGAGGTCGTCCCCGTCCACGAGAGCTGGGAGGCCGAGGGCCACCCGCCGCGGGACTTCTACCGCGCGCTCGGCGCGCTCGGCGTCTTCGGCATCGAGGTGCCCGAGGAGTACGGCGGCGCGGGCGAGAGCGGTTTCAAGTACCAGGCCGTGGTGGCCGAGGAGACCGCGCGGGCCGGTGTCTCCTTCGGCTCCTCCGGCGTGCACACCGGCCTGGTGCTGCCCTACCTGCTGGAGTACGCGAACGAGGAGCAGAAGCGGCGCTGGCTGCCCGGCTTCGTCTCCGGCGACCTCATGACCGCGATCGCGATGACCGAGCCGGGCGCCGGCTCCGACCTCGCGGGCATCACCACGACCGCCCGGCTCTCCGAGGACGGCACCCACTACGTCCTCAACGGCGCCAAGACCTTCATCACCGGCGGGGTGCTCGCCGACCTCGTCCTGGTGGTCTGCCGCACCGCGCCGTACGACCCGGACAACCGCCGGGCCGGACTCTCCATCCTCTGCGTGGACACCGCCTCGCCGGGCTACAGCGTCGGCCGCAAGCTGCAGAAGATCGGCCTGCGCGCCTCGGACACCGCCGAACTGGCCTTCTCGGACGTCAGGGTGCCGGTGGAGAACCTGCTCGGCGAGGAGGGGCGGGCCTTCGCCTACCTGACCCACAACCTGGTGCAGGAACGGCTGGCGATCGCGGTCGGCGCCTACGCGGCCGCCGCGGCGGCGGTGCGGTTCGCGGTGCAGTACGTCAAGGACCGCAAGGTGTTCGGCAAGGCGGTCGCCGAGTTCCAGAACACCAAGTTCACGCTGGCCGACTGCGAGGCGCAGGTGATGGCGCAGCAGTCGATGGTCGACCGCGCGCTGGAGCTCTACCAGCACGGCGACCTGACGGTGGCGGACGCGGCCGCGGCGAAGCTGTTCTGCACCGAGTCCGCATCCGTCGTCATCGACAAGTGCCTTCAGCTGCACGGTGGTTACGGATACATCCTGGAGTACCCGATCGCCCGGCTCTACACCGACAACCGGGTGTTCCGGATCTACGGCGGGACGAGCGAGGTCATGCGCAGCATCGTCGCCAAGTCGCTCGGACTCTAGCGCCGGCGTCCGCCCCCGGCGGTCGGGCCGCCCGGCTCCACCGGGTGGCC
>NZ_JBHJRC010000048.1:0-37321 GCF_042261735.1 Kitasatospora sp. NPDC056327
CGCACACCCGGTGTGCGGGGCCCCTCGCGCCGTGCGGGCCGTCGGAGGCGGGCTCAGACGGTGGTGACGACCTCGTCGTAGGCCAGGCGCGGGGAGCGCGGGTACCAGGCGTTGTCGCCCGGCTTGCCGATGTTCACCACGGCCAGCACCGAGTGCTCGCCGTCGGCGAAGAACTCCTTGTTGATGCCCTCGGCGTCGTAGCCGGTCATCGGGCCGGCGGCCAGGCCGGCGGCGCGGACGCCGACGATGAAGTAGCCGGCCTGCAGCGCGCCGTTCATCGCCGCGGAGGCCACGCGGCCGTCACGGTCGCCCGCGAAGTAGTCCTTGGCGCCCGGGAAGTGCGGGAAGACGGTCGGCAGCTCCTCGTGGAACTCGTTGTCCACGGCCAGGATGGCGGTCAGCGGGGCGGAGGTGGTCTTGGCCTTGTTGCCCTCGCCGAGGTGGTTGACCAGGCGCTCGCGGGCCTCGGCCGAACGGACCAGGACGACGCGCAGCGGCTGCTGGTTCATCGCGGTCGGACCGAACTTGACCAGCTCGTAGATGGCCTGGACCTGCTCGTCCGAAACCGGCTCGTCGGTGAAGGTGTTGGCGGTGCGGGCCTCGCGGAACAGCAGGTCCTGAGCGGCGGCGTCGAGAACCAGGGCGTCGGTCGTCATGTTCGGTGCACCTCGGAAGAAAGGAAAGTGGGGTTCGTTCGGGGTGACCGGCCGCAGCCGGTCAGACCGTTCCAACATGCGTGAACCTTCAACTGTTCCCCGGGGCAGTTGTGACCTGCGTCACTCGTTCGGCGCAGCGGTCCCCTCCTCGGCGGCCAGCGCGGCGTCCAGCCGGGCCCGCGCGCCGTCCAGCCAGCGCTGGCAGACCTTCGCCAGCTGCTCGCCGCGCTCCCACAGCGCCAGCGACTCCTCCAGCGAGGTGCCGCCGTTCTCCAGCTGCCGGACGACCTCCAGCAGCGCGTCCCGCGCGTGCTCGTACCCCAGCGCGTCGTCCGCGGTCGGGGCCTGAACGGCGGCCGCCGCGTCCTGCTGCTCCTGATCTGCCATGGGAGCCAGCCTAGGGTCCCGGACCGACAGCCCGCCCCCGCCCCGGCCGCCCGCTGCCGGCTCCGCGCACCGGACGGTTCTAGCCGTCGGCCACGGTGACGCCGAAGCCGCCGCCGGCCACCCGGGCGTGCAGCCCGTCGCCCGCCGCGACCTGCGCCGGATCGGTCACCACCGTGCCGTCCTCCCGCTGCAGCACCGCGTAGCCGCGTTCCAGGGTGGCCGCCGGGGAGAGCGCCACCACCCGGGCCAGGGTGTGCCCCAGGTCGCTCTGCGCGTGGTCCAGCCGGTGCCGCAGGGTGCGCCGGGCCCGCTCCAGCAGTCCCGAGAGCTCCTGGCCCCGCCCGTCCAGCATCCGCTGCGGCGCGGCCAGCACCGGGCGGCTGCGCACGCCGTCCAGCCCGTGCTGCTCCCGCTCCACCCGGGCCAGCACGTGCCGCCGGGCCCGGTCGCGCAGCTGACGGACCCTGGCCAGCTCCTCGCCGACGTCCGGGACCACCCGTTTGGCGGCGTCGGTCGGCGTGGAGGCCCGCAGGTCGGCGACGAAGTCCAGCAGCGGCTGGTCCGGCTCGTGGCCGATCGCGCTCACCACCGGCGTCCGGGCCGCCGCGACCAGCCGCACCAGGCCCTCGTCCGAGAACGGCAGCAGGTCCTCGACGCTGCCGCCGCCCCGGGCCACGACGATCACGTCCACGCCGGGGTGCTCGTCCAGCTCCCGGACCGCCGCGCTCACCCGCTCCACCGCGCTGACGCCCTGCACCGGCACGTTGCGGATCTCGAAGCGGACGGCCGGCCAGCGCCGCCGGGCGTTCTCCAGGACGTCCCGCTCGGCCGCCGACCCCCGGCCGGTGACCAGCCCCACGCACTGCGGCAGGAACGGCAGCGGCTTCTTGCGCTCCGCGGCGAACAGGCCCTCGCCGGCCAGCCGCCGCTTCAGCTGCTCCAGCCGGGCCAGCAGCTCGCCCAGCCCGACCAGCCGGATCTCCGCAGCCCGCAGCGAGAGCTGGCCGCGCGCCGCGTACCACTCGGGCTTGGCGTGCACGACCACCCGGGCGCCCTCCTGCACCGAGTCCGCGACCTGCTCGAAGACCGAGCGGAAGCACGTCACGGTCAGCGAGACGTCCGCCTGCGGGTCGCGCAGGGTCAGGAACACCACACCCGCCCCCGGGCGCCGGCTGAGCTGGGTGATCTGCCCCTCCACCCAGACCGCGCCGAGCCGGTCGACCCAGCCCCCGATCAGCGCGGAGACCTTGCCGACCGGGAGCGGCGATTCGGGGGAGCTGGGGTTGGCCATGGGTACGAGGCTAGCGGCGTCCGCCGACACGGGAGGTCCCCTGGACGGCGAGGACCACGAGCCCCGCGGCCAGCCAGACCAGCCCCACCACCTGGGCGGTCGGCGAGGCCTCGTACACCACCGCGCCGATCACCGCCGTGCCCAGCACCGGCACCACGACGTCCCGCAGCGGGTTCCGGGAGCGGTGCCGCACCGCGTACCAGCCCACCACCGAGGCGTGCAGCAGCGCGAAGGCGGTGAGCGCGCCGACGTTCACCACCGAGGTCAGCCGGTCGAGGCCGTCGTCCCGGCCGGCCGCCCAGACCGCCGCCGCCAGCGTGATCGCCGCCGACACCAGCAGCGCCCGGCGCGGCACCGCGGAGCCCGGGTCGACCCCGCCCAGGAAGCGCGGCAGCCGTCCGTCCCGGCCCATCGCGAACAGCAGCCGCCCGGCCGCCGCCTGCCCGGCCAGCGCCGCGAAGGCCGCGCCGATCGCCTTGCTCGCCGCCACCAGGACGTGCAGCCAGTGCCCGACCGAGCCCTCCACCGTGTCGTAGAACGCCGACCCCTGCGCCGCCGGGTCCGCCGCCAGCTCCTGGGGGGTGAGCGGCTCCAGCAGCGCCGCCAGGTAGGTCTGCGCCACGAACAGCGCCCCGGACACCGCCAGGCACCACAGCACCGCCCGCGCCACCGCCGCCGAGGCGCCGACCGCCTCCTCCACGAAGGTCGCGATCGCGTCGAAGCCCAGGTAGGACAGCACGGCCACGGACACCGCCGCGAGCACCGCCGTCGCGGAGAAGCCGCCGACCGCGGTGAACGGCGTCGCCCACCCGCGCTGCGCGCCGTCCCGGGCCAGCACCACCACCGCCGCGGCCGTGAACACCGCCAGCACCGCCAGCTCCATCGCCAGCACCGCGAAGCCCGCCACGGCCGCCGTCCGCACCCCGGCCAGGTTGAGCCCGGTGGTCACCGCCACCGCGAGCGCCGTCCACACCCAGCGCGAGACGTCCGGCAGCAGCGAGTTGAGCGCGATGCCGGAGAACAGGTAGGCGACCGCGGGGATCAGCAGGTAGTCGAGCATCGCCATCCAGCCCGCGACGAACCCGGCGCCCTCGCCGAGCCCCGCCCGCGCGTAGGCGTACACCGAGCCGGTCCGCGGCACCGCCCGCACCATCCGGGCGTACGAGAGGGCGGTGAACCCCATCGCCGCGGTGGCCACCAGGTAGACCGCGGCGACCGCGCCACCGCTCTTGGCGTCGAGCACCCCGAACACGCCCACCGGGGCCATCGGGGCGATGAACAGCAGCCCGTACACCATCAGATCGCGGACCCCGAGGCTGCGCCGCAGCCCGTTCGTCCCGTCGCTCGGCTCGCTCATAGCTTCCACATTTGAGCACCCGCGACCGGTTCCGGCGGGAAGGCGATTCCCGTCGGCGCGGCTCCGCGCCGCCCGTACGATGGAGCCATGTCCTCCAACACCGCGCAGCGCCGTGTCCTGCTCGCCGCCCCCCGGGGCTACTGCGCGGGCGTCGACCGCGCCGTGATCGCCGTGGAGAAGGCCCTGGAGCAGTACGGGGCCCCCATCTACGTCCGCAAGCAGATCGTCCACAACAAGTACGTGGTGCAGACCCTGGAGAAGAAGGGCGCGATCTTCGTCGACGAGACGGAGGAGGTGCCCGAGGGCTCGATCGTGGTGTTCTCGGCCCACGGCGTGGCGCCCTCGGTCCACGACGAGGCGCGGGCCGGCAGGCTCGCCACCGTCGACGCGACCTGCCCGCTGGTGACCAAGGTGCACAAGGAGGCCGTCCGCTTCGCCGACGAGGACTACGACATCCTGCTGGTGGGTCACGAGGGCCACGAGGAGGTCATCGGCACGATGGGCGAGGCCCCGGACCGGATCCACCTGGTGGACGGCGCCGAGGACGTCGCCAACGTGCAGGTCCGCGACGAGTCCAAGGTCGTCTGGCTCTCCCAGACCACGCTCTCGGTGGACGAGACCATGGCCACCGTCGGCGAGCTCAGGAAGCGCTTCCCGCTGCTGGTCAGCCCGCCCAGCGACGACATCTGCTACGCCACCCAGAACCGCCAGGTCGCCGTCAAGCAGATGGCCCCGGAGACCGACCTGCTGATCGTGGTCGGCTCGAAGAACTCCTCCAACTCGGTCCGCCTGGTCGAGGTCGGCCTGGAGTACGGCGCCGGTGACGCCCACCTGGTGGACTTCGCCGAGGAGATCGAGGAGGGCTGGCTGGAGGGCGTCACCACGGTCGGCCTGACCAGCGGCGCCTCGGTGCCGGAGATCCTGGTCGAGGGCGTGCTGGACTGGCTGGCCGCGCGCGGCTACGACGAGGTCTCCACGGTCAAGACCGCCGAGGAGCACCTGATCTTCTCGCTGCCCAAGGAGCTCCGCCGCGACCTGCGCGCCGAGGCGGCCGGCAAGCTGTAGCCGCCCCGGCCCGGCGGGATCCGCCGCGCCCCCGCCGCGCTCCGCACGACGCACGGCCCGGTACCCCGTTCGGGTGCCGGGCCGTCCGCTGTGCGGGGCCGGTCGGGTTCTCGTAGGTTTTGTGCACAGCCGTGCGCAGCCATGCACAGGCCTGTGGACAACTTCGGCGGAGGGCGGTCGTCATGACGGCGGTATTCGGTGTGGACATCGGCGGGTCGGGCATCAAGGGAGCCCCCGTCGACCTGGCCCGGGGCGTGCTCGCCCAGGAGCGGCACAAGGTCCTCACCCCGCAGCCCTCCGCCCCGGAGGCCGTGGTCGACGCCGTGTGCGAGGTGGTCCGGCACTTCGGCCACCAGGGCCCGGTGGGCCTGACCTTCCCCGGCGTGGTCGTCGACGGGCACACCAGGACGGCGGCCAACGTCGACAAGGGCTGGATCGGCCTGGATGCCGCCGGCCTCTTCCGGGAGGCGCTCGACCTGCCGGCCGTGGTGCTCAACGACGCCGACGCGGCCGGCCTCGCCGAGGCCGCCCACGGAGCCGGCCGCGGACAGGCGGGCGTGGTCCTGGTCCTCACCTTCGGCACCGGCATCGGCAGCGCCCTGTTCGTGGACGGCGCGCTGGTGCCCAACACCGAGCTCGGTCACCTGGAGCTGCGCGGCAAGGACGCCGAACGGCGGGCCTCCTCGGCCGCCAAGGAGCGCCACGGGCTGAACTGGACCCAGTGGGCCGGGCGGGTGGACGAGTACCTGGACCTGGTGGAGATGCTGTTCTCGCCCCAGCTGATCGTGATCGGCGGCGGGGTGAGCCGCAAGCACGAGAAGTTCCTGCCGCTGCTGCGCGAGCGCGGGGCGCGGGTCGTTCCGGCGGAGCTGCGCAACGACGCCGGGATCGTCGGCGCGGCCATGGCGGCGGCCCGCGCCACCGCCTGACCCCCGGTCCGCCGTCGGCGCCGGGGGCGGGAGGCCGTGCCCGCAGGCCTCCCGCCCTCAGCGCGCGCGGTGGATCCGGCGCTGGGCCACGAAGCGGGCCAGCACGATCACGGCGGCCAGCCCGGTGCCCGAGAACAGCCAGCCGGCCCGGGTGGCCAGGTTGGTCGCCAGGGCCACCAGCTGCGCCGTCACCCCGGAGGACGTGACCGGACCGAAGAGCAGCATCGCCGCGGCGAAGGCGATCGGCCCGCTGATCGGCGCGGCCAGCAGGTCGGCGTAGCGGACCCGGACCGACAGCTGGAAGCAGACCAGCAGGTAGCCGATGCCGAACAGGATCCCGAGCCCCCCGAAGGCCAGCCGGTCCAGGGCGGCGACCGCCACCGTCGCCACCAGCGCGGCCACCCCGGTGCCGACCGCGGTCAGCCGGGCGGGCCGGCCGGTGCGCCGCCGGCCGTAGAGCCGCCCCGCGAGCCGGGGCCGCTCGGCCGGGCCGGACACGGGGCGTAGCCGTGAACCGGGGCCGGAGCCCCGCCCCGCGGGCTTCCCCGGCGCTCTCCCGGGCGCCTTCCCCACTGCCTTCCCCCCTGTTCTGCCCCCGGCCCTCCCGTCGGTCCTCCCGGCCGGGGAGGCCGGTTCCCCCGGGAACCCGGTGGCCCGGCCCGGCCCCGGGACGGCGGCCCCGGCCGAGCCGTTCGATGGTCGGCGTCTGGGCCCTGGCGGCTGGGTACGGATGCTCTGCTCCACCCACCCAACGTACGGTCCGATCATCGCCACACTGTGTAATGGGCCGTCGGGGCTTGTTCCGTGTCTCCGTACGGAGTATTGGTGTGACCGTCGATCAACTGTACGGGGGAACCGGATGACCGGCGCCTTCGCGGTCGAACGCCCGCGCCACGTCCGGCCCGGTCTCGCGCGGCGGCCGCCGGTTGCGCGGCGGCGGCCGTCCGGGCGGCCGTCCGGGGTTCCTCGCGGGGCCGCCGGGCGCTGCGGACGCCCGACCCGCTGCCCGTAGACTGGGGGATCGGCCCGCCGTCCGGGCCGGCCCAACTCCTCCAAGCCCCCGGGACTGCGCTTCATGTCGCTCACGATCGGAATCGTCGGCCTGCCGAACGTCGGCAAGTCGACCCTGTTCAACGCCCTGACCAAGAACGACGTGCTGGCGGCCAACTACCCGTTCGCCACCATCGAGCCCAACGTCGGCGTCGTCGGCGTCCCGGACGAGCGGCTGAACAAGCTCGCCGAGATCTTCGGCTCGCAGCGCATCCTCCCGGCCACCGTCGACTTCGTCGACATCGCCGGCATCGTGCGCGGCGCCAGCGAGGGCGAGGGCCTGGGCAACAAGTTCCTCGCGAACATCCGCGAGTCGGACGCGATCTGCCAGGTCGTGCGGGCCTTCACCGACCCGGACGTGGTGCACGTGGACGGCAAGGTGTCGCCCAAGGACGACATCGAGACCATCCACACCGAGCTGATCCTGGCCGACCTCCAGACCATCGAGAAGGTCCTGCCCCGGCTCCAGAAGGAGGCGCGCCTCAAGAAGGAGACCGCCCCCGTGCTGGCCGCCGCCGAGGCTGCCCAGGCGATCCTGGAGACCGGCAAGACCCTCTTCGAGGCCGGCTTCGACACCGCCCCGATCCGTGAGCTGCACCTGCTGACCGCCAAGCCCTTCCTCTACGTCTTCAACGTGGACGAGGACGAGCTGGCCGACGAGGACTTCAAGCAGGTCCAGCGCGCGCTGGTGGCCCCCGCCGAGGCGATCTTCCTGAGCGCCAAGATCGAGTCCGAGCTGATCGAGCTGGAGGACGCCGAGGCGCTGGAGCTCCTCCAGTCGATGGGCCAGGAAGAGCCCGGCCTCGCCACCCTCGCCCGTGTCGGCTTCGACACCCTGGGCCTGCAGACCTACCTCACCGCCGGTCCCAAGGAAGCCCGCGCCTGGACCATCAGGAAGGGCGCCACCGCCCCCGAGGCCGCCGGTGTGATCCACACCGACTTCCAGAAGGGCTTCATCAAGGCCGAGGTCATCTCCTTCGACGACCTCGTCGAGACCGGCTCGCTCCCCGAGGCCCGCGCCAAGGGCAAGGCCCGCATCGAGGGCAAGGAGTACGTCATGCAGGACGGCGACGTCGTGGAGTTCCGCTTCAACGTGTGATCGTTCGGTTGCCTTCGGGACAGCCTGATCCGTCGAGTGCGCAGTTCGGACGGGGTCCGCCTCCCTTGGGGCGGGCCCCGGTCCTTCTGCCCGTGCTGGCCTGGTGCCGACTCCCTCGGTCCGTCGCGCGCAGGATGCCCGCCCGGATCAACGGGCTCATCGAGGACGTCCTGCGTGACCCGTTCGCCGGGATCGGCAGGCCCGAGCCGCTGAAGTGCCACTTGCCCGGGGCCGGATCATCGTCCCGGCGGCCCGCCGCCACTATCGGGCCCCGGTCCTGGCGTGCCGTCGCGGTGCTGATCCCGCCTCGTGTCCGGGCGTCCCCGGAAGGCCGTCCGGCCCCTGTGCGGGGCGGGCGGCCTTCCGGCGTTTCCGGGGCGGGAGGAGTCGGCGGACGAGGCCGGGGAGACGGCGGGGGCGGCCCCGCCGGCGCGGTCAGCCGACGGTGACGGTGAGGGTGCCGTCCGGGCCCGGGGCGACGGTGACGGACTCCAGGGTGTCCGCGTGGGCCGTCGGACGGTGGGCCGCGGCGCGGGGGCCGATGCCGACGACCGGGACGCCGGCGGCGAGGGCGGCGGCGATGCCGGCCCCGGAGTCCTCGAAGGCGAGGCAGTCGCCGGGGGCGAAGCCGAGGGCGGCGGCCCCCTTGAGGAAGCCCTCGGGATCGGGCTTGCTGGCACCCACGGACTCGGCGGTGACCAGTACGGCCGGCAGCGGGAGGCCGGCGGCGGCCATCCGGATCCGGGCGAGCGGCTCGTCGGCCGAGGTGACCAGGGCGTGCGGGAGTCCGGTCAGCGCGGCGAGGAAGGCGGGGGCGCCGGGGACGGGGACCACGCCCTCGGTGTCGGTCTTCTCCTCCGCGAGCATCCGGTCGTTGTCGGCGAGGTTGAGCTCCACCGGGCGCTCGGGCAGCAGGACGGCCATGGTGGCGTGGCCCTGGCGGCCGTGGGCGACGCGCAGCACCTCGGCCGGGTCGAGGCCCTGCTCCACCGCCCAGCGCTGCCAGCAGCGCTCGACCACGGCGTCGGAGTTGACCAGGGTGCCGTCCATGTCCAGCAGGAGGGCTCGGGGGGTGAAGATCGCGGGCACGGGGCGGCTCCAGGGGGATAGCATGAGAGCAGAATGCGAGGCGATTGTTCAATAAGGATACAAAAGATCGCCCCGCGCTTCGAGTGCCCTCGTCCCCCGGTCCGTCCCGGGTCGTCCCGCCGCCGGTCTCACCCGGTCAGGTGCGCGTTGACCGCGCGGGCCTCCTCCGCCAGTTCCGGCAGCTCGACCACCTCGATGCCGGCCGCCTCCAGCAGTGCGGCCCCCTTGGTCTCGGCGACGAAGGTCGACGGTTCGCGCCAGGCCACCACCACCCGGGGGACGCCGGCCGCGATCAGCAGGCCGGCGCACGGCACCGGGCGGGAGGCCCGCTGTCCGCAGGGCTCCAGCGAGCTGTAGACGGTCGCGCCGCGCAGCCGCGGGTCCCCGGCCGGGAGCTTGGCGAGCGCCGCCTCCTCGGCGTGGTCGTGCCCGTCCGTCTCGCGGCTGAAGCCCTCGGCCAGCACCGTGCCGTCGGCGGCGACGACCACCGCGCCGACCGAGAACGCCGTCCGCGAGGGCGGGCAGCGGCGGGAGAGCTCGACGGCCCGGCGCAGGAACGCGAGATCGCCGGCCGAGCCGCCGGTGCCGGCGGGGCGGGGTTCGGCGGGGCGGGGTTCGGCGGGGCGGGGTTCGGTCATGGGGCGGGCTCCTTCGGGGCGTACCTGAGCAGGACGACGTCGCCCACCGTACGGGCCTCCAGCAGCCGCATCCGCCGGGTGGGACCGCCGGGGAACCGGGCCGGGCCGACGAACCGGGGCGCCTGGTCCTGGCCGACCAGCAGCGGCGCCACGACCAGTTGCAGTTCGTCCGCCAGCCCCCGGGCCAGGAACTGGGTGTGCACCCCGCTGCCGCCCTCGACCATCAGCCGGCGCACCCCGCGTGCCCCGAGGTCGTCCAGCACCGCGCCCGGATCCACCGCCGCGCCCAGTGCCACCACCTCGGCGAGTCCGGCCAGCTCCGGGCGGAGCAGGGCGGCCCCGGCGTCGGTGGTGTAGACGAGCCGCTCGCCGCCGGTGTGCCAGAACCTCAGCGAGCGGTCCAGTCGGCCGCTCGCGCTGAGCGTCACCTTCAGCGGGTGTTCGGGGCGGCCGGCCGCGCGCCGGGCGGCCCGCCGCCCGGGGTCGTTGACCAGCAGCCGGGGGTTGTCCGCCCGCAGGGTGTTGCCGCCGACCAGGATCGCGTCACTGGCGGCCCGCTCGGCGTCCACCCGGTCGAAGTCGGCCGGGCCGGAGAGCAGCAGCCGCTCGGGGGAGGCGTCGTCGAGGTGCCCGTCGAGCGACATCGCGGCGCTCAGCAGGACGAAGGGGCGGGGGGCTGGCATGCCGGCGACCACTTTCTGTCGGGTTTGCGTCCACCGTACGGCCCCGGTCGCCGACCAAGCCCGGGGGTGGGCGGAGGCGGTCCGCGGAGGGCCCGGTGCGTTCGACAGGTGAGACGAATCTTCTTGGAATGCGGGACGAGGAGTAGCGTCGGGGACAGCCGAGGAGCAAGGCCGATCCCGAGGGGGACGTCACCATGACCGCACCGAAGAACGCCGTCTACACCCATGGCCACCAGGAGCCCGTGCTGCGTTCGCACCGCTCCCGCACCGTCGAGAACTCCGCCGCCTACCTGCGTGACCGGCTGCGTCCCGGACAGTCCGTCCTGGACGTCGGCTGCGGTCCGGGCACCATCACCGCGGACCTGGCCGCGCTGGTCGCCCCGGGCGGGCGGGTGGTGGCCGTGGACACCTCCGCCGAGGTGCTGGAGGCCGCCGCCGCCCACGTCGCCGGGCGGGGCCTGTCCGGTGTCGTGTTCGAGGTCGCCGACGTGCACCGGCTGCCGTACGCGGACGGCGAGTTCGACGTGGTGCACGCCCACCAGGTGCTGCAGCACGTGACCGATCCGGTGGGCGCCCTGCGGGAGATGCGCCGGGTCACCGCCGAGGGCGGCACGGTCGCCGTCCGGGACGTCGACTACGCGACGATGACCTGGTTCCCGGAGGTGCCGGAGCTGGGCCGCTGGCTGGACCTGTACCGGCGGATCGCCCGGCACAACGGCGGCGAGCCGGACGCCGGGCGGCGGCTGCTGTCCTGGGCCCGGGCGGCCGGTTTCACCGACGTCACCGCCACCTCCAGCACCTGGACGTACGCGACGCCCGAGGAGCGGGACTGGTGGGGCGGGCTGTGGGCGGACCGCATCACGGACTCCGGCATCGCCCGGGCGGCGGTGGCCGAGGGGTTCGCGGACGAGGCCGAACTGGCCCGGATCGCGGCCGGGTGGCGGGAGTGGGCGGCCGCCGGGGACGGGTGGTTCGGGATGCTGCACGGGGAGGTGCTGGCCCGGCGCTGAACCGGGGCCGGGCCTTGCGGCGGCGGGGTGGTTCGTGGGGCGGGGAAAAGGCGCGCGACTGTTTCACAAGATCAGGTAGAGTCGCGCGCCTGTTCCCGTACCCGACGGCCCGCCGCGATCCGCCCGCGGGCTCCGCGGGTCGTCGTCCTGCCGAGCTGTCGCCCGCCCACCGCGGGCCGGGGGAGATCGCACGTGTCCAAGCCCGAGTCCGACGACGCCTCCCCGCTGCCCGTGCCCGAGCGGGTCGGGCTGACCAAGCCGGCCGCGGAGCCCGCGTCCGCGTCGCAGGTGGAGCCCGCACCGGCGGCCGGGCCGCAGGACGGGCCGGGAACCGTCGGTGCGGCGGAGCCGGCGCCCGTGCCGGACGCCGTCCCCCCAGCGGACGTCCCCGCAGCGGACATCCCCGCAGCGGACGCCGTCGCGCCCGACCCCGCCCCGGCCGTTGCACCCGCACCCGTCGGCCCGCCCGTGCCGCCCGCCGCACCCGTGCCGGACGCCCTGTCCGCGCCCGCGCCCGACCCGTGGGCGGCCCCCGCCCACGACGCCGGCCCCGCCGCGCCGCCCGCGCCCGACCCGTGGGCCACCCCCACCGGGGTGCAGCAGCCCCCCTTCGACCCCGGCCCGCCCCGGGCCACCGGCTGGGCGGCCGTCACCCCCGGTGCGCAGTCCGGCTTCCACGCCGGGTTCCCCTACCCGCCCGCCCCCACGACCACCAACGGCTTCTCCATCGCGGCGCTGGTCACCGGCCTGCTCTGCATGTGGCCGCTGACGCTGGCCTTCTCGATCGTCGCGCTGGTGCAGATCCCCAAGCGGAACGAGAAGGGCCGCGGCATGGCGGTCACCGGCCTGGTTCTCGGCGTCCTCGGGGCGATCGCCACCCTGATCGGGTTCATCGGCCTCGCCGCGATCGGCCTGGAGGAGGAGCGGTACGCGGACGCCCCGCTGGGGCCGAGGGACTCGGTGGCCGTCAACGACCTGCGGGAGGGCGACTGCTTCGACCAGCCGCCGTTCAGCCCCGGCCGCGACCCGGAGTCCGCGAGCGTCTACTGGGTGAGGGTGGTGCCCTGCGGCGAGCCGCACCACGGTGAGGTCGCGGGCGTCACCAGTCTCGCGGGCCGGGGCGCCGACTACCCCACGGCGAGCGAGATCGCCCGGGACGCCGCCCGCCTCTGCAACCCGGTGCGCGCCGACTACGCCCTCGACTCCTGGCTCGTCCCCGAGGGGATGGACGGGTACTACTACTACCCGGGCCGCAGCGCCTGGGCGACCGGCGACCGCCGGGTGACCTGCACCTTCCAGGACGAGAAGAGGCCGCACGCCGGCAGCGTCCGCACCGACCGGACCAAGCTGACCCAGGCCCAGCGCACCTACCTGGACGCCGTGCGCGCCTACGACGAGGCGCTCGACGCCGAGCCGGAGGGCGACGTCGACGGGTCCCCGGCCGAGTACCGGGCATGGGCGAGGACGATGGCCGCCGCCTCCCGCAGGGAGGTCGCGGAGCTGTCGGCCAACGGCGTCGACTGGCCCGCCGGAGCCAGGGCCAGGCTGATCGAGCTGGGGGCGATCAAGCTGGACGCCGCCAACGCCTGGGACGCCGCCGCCAAGGCGGTGGACCCGGCGACGATCGAGCGCGAGGCGCAGAAGGCCCAGGCCCTGTCCGCCAAGGGCGGCAGGCTCGCGGTGGACATCCGGCGCGAGCTCGGCCTGTCGACCGGCGAGGTGGCCTCCGACATCCGCGTCTGAGCACCCCCGGCTCCCGCCCCGGCCCCTCCTGGGGGACCGGGGCGGAGCCCTACCCTGGCCCGCATGGACACCTATCGGGTGATGCGGCAGGACGACCACGGCAACCGCTTCCGGATCGTCGGCGGGATCGGGCGGGAGGCGGCCGAGCGGATCGCGGCCGAGTTCGAGGCGCGCGGCCACAAGCAGCTCTACTGGGTCGAGGCCGAGCCCGCCGGGGACTCCACGGCCCGCGGTCCGCGGGAGTGACCCGGGGCGGCATAGGGTCGGCGTCCATGGACAGGAGCATCGATCGGCCGGGGGCCGACAGCGGCGCGGCCGGGAACCGGATCGTCGTCGGCGGCGCGCTGATCCACCGGGGGCGGGTGCTCGCCGCCCGGCGGAGCGCGCCCGCCGAGGTGGCGGGGCGCTGGGAGTTCCCCGGCGGCAAGGCCGAACCGGGCGAGACCGAGACCGAGGCGCTGGAGCGCGAGCTGATGGAGGAGCTGGGCGTCCGGGCCCGGGCGCTCACCCGGCTGCCCGGCGCGTGGCTGGTGCGGCCCGGCCTTGAGCTGCGGCTCTGGGCGGCCGAACTGCTCGCGGGCGACCCGCGGCCGCTCCAGGACCACGACGAGCTGCGCTGGCTCGGACCCGCCGAGCTGGCCGGCCTCGACTGGCTCGACCACGACCGCGAGGTCCTCCCCGAGGTCGCCCGCCTGCTGACCTCCCCCTGACCTCCCCCTGATCACCGACCGCCGGCCGTCCGGGCTCCGTGGCCGGAGCCGCCCCGTCCCGCCGCCGCCGGGACGGGCGCGACGCGTGGGGCGGCGGGTCGCCAATCGGAAAAGCGCGCGGGGCGGGCGGGATAGCCTTGGTCGTGCTGGGTATGTCACTTTTCGGCACTATTCGTCACCATCGGTGAGCCGCCCCAGCCGGTGAACCCGATCCGAGCAGAGCCGGAGGCCCCGTCGGTGTCGAATACCGCAAACGGCGGCGGGGGAGCACGACGGGCGGGCGCCGGGGGAGGCGCCGCCGCCCGTGCCCGGCTGCGCCGCGGCACGGACCGCGCGGCCGGCGGGGCCCGGGAACGGCCCTCCGGCCGGCGCCGCGGCGAGTCCCCGGCCGAGGCGCTGCCGCCCGCCCGTCCGGCGCCGCCCGCCCCCTCCCCGACCGTCTCCGACGCGCTCCCGCCCCCGGGCGTCCGCAGCCGCCCCGGCCGGCCGTTCCCCGGCGGCCCGCTCGCCCACCCGGAGGCCTCCGGCCGGTCCGGCGCCGTCGGCACCGCCCGCCCGGGCGGCAGCCTCTTCGACGTGGTCAAGGTGGCCATCGCGATCCTGGACACCGCCGGGCGCGTGGTGCTCTGGAGCCCGGCCGCGGAGGAACTGCTCGGCTGGCCGAACGAGCTGCTGGTCGGCCGCCGGATCGAGGAGCTGATCCCGGACGACGAGCAGGTGGCCAGGATCCGGACCGCGATCCAGGAGACCCTGCGGCACGGCCACTGGGCCGGACTGGCCGGGCTGCGCGACCGGGAGGGCGCCCCGGTGCTGGTGGACGCCCGCATCTCGCTCCTGGTGGACGGCGACGGCACCCCGTTCCTCCAGGTCAACCTGGCGGAGGCGGAGGCCGTCCAGGAGGTGGAGCGGGACCTCGCGGTGCGCGACGCCCTGTTCGAGCAGTCGCCCCTGGGCATCGCGATCCTCGACACCGAGCTGCGCTACACCGCCGTCAACCGCACCCTCGCCGAGATGAACGGCGTCACGCCCGAGGACCACGTCGGCCGCACCGTCGGCGAGACCCTGCCCGAGCGGGCCGCCGACGAGATCACCGCGATCCAGCGCCAGGTGCTGGCCACCGGCGAGCCGGTCATCGACGTCACCCTGGCCTCGCCGGTCACCGCCCGCTCCGGGTACCGCTCGATCTCCTACAGCCGGATGACCGACCGCTCCGGCCGGGTCCTCGGCATCTCCGGCACCGTGATGGACGTGACCGAGCGTTACCGGGCGGTGGCCAAGGTCGAGCACGCCCGCCGCCGGCTCTCGCTGCTCAACGAGTTCGGCTCCCGGGTCGGTGACCTGCTGGACGCCTCCCGGATCGCACAGGAGCTGGCCGGCGCGGTGGTCCCCAGGCTGACCGACCACGCCGCCGTCGTCCTGCTGCAGGCCGTCGCGCACGGTGACGACCTGCCCCGGCACGGCCACGACCGCCGCACCTCGCTGCTCCAACTCGGTACGGCCTCCGTCCAGGACGGGCCCGAGGTGGAGGTGATGCTTCGGCGCGGCGCCCGGATCACCTTCGCCGAGGACTCCGCCTGCGGCCGGGTGCTGCGCACCGGTGTCCCCGAGCTGCTGTCCGGCGCCGACCAGCTGAGCGACGTCACCTACGCCGGCGACCCCAAGATGCAGGCGGCCCACGACCTGGGCGTGCACTCGATGCTGGTGGTGCCGCTGCGGGCCCGGGGCATCGTGATCGGCCTGCTGCTGGTCAGCCGGGCCGGCTACCGCGAGGGCTTCGACCGGGACGACCTGGCCTTCACCGTCGAGCTGGCCGACCGGGCCGGCTCCTCGCTGGACAACGCCCGGCTGTACGCCCGCGAGCGCACCGCCGCCCTCACCCTGCAGCGCACCCTGCTGCCGCAGCAGGTGCCGCAGCCCACCGGCGTCGAGGTCGCCTACCGGTACGTGCCCGGCAGCAGCGGCACCGAGGTCGGCGGCGACTGGTTCGACGTCATCCCGCTGCCCGGCGACCGGACCGCGCTGGTGGTCGGCGACGTGATGGGCCACGGCCTGCGGGCCGCCGCGACGATGGGCCGGCTGCGCACCGCCGTCCGTGTGCTGGCCGCCCTGGACCTGCCGCCCGACGTGCTGCTGCGGCACGTCCACGAGCTGGCCGACGACCTCGCCCAGGGCCCGGACGAGGCGCTGCTGGCCACCTGCGTGTACGCGGTCTTCGACCCGGCCACCGCGACCCTGACCGTCGCCAAGGCCGGGCACATCCCGCCGGTGCTGGTGGTGCCGGGGGAGGACGCGGACGGGCCGACCCGCACCGGCGGCCCGCTGCCCGGCGGCGCCGGCCGGATCCTGGAGCTGCCCTCGGGCGCCCCGCTCGGGGTCGGCGGCGTCCCGTTCGAGTCGGTCGAGCTGAAGATCCCCGAGGGCAGCCTGCTGGCGCTGTGCACCGACGGCCTGGTGGAGTCCCGGGACAAGGACCTCGACGTGGGCCTCGGCCGGCTGGTCACGGTGCTCCAGGAGCCCTACGCCTCGATCCAGGCCGCCTGCGAGGCGGTGCTGGACACCATGGAGCAGGGCCGCGAGCCGGACGACGTGGCGCTGCTGCTGGCCCGCCTCGGCCACGGGCAGGCCGGCACCCCGACGGCGGGCTGGACCCTGCCGGCCGAGCCGACCGCCGTCTCCCGGGCCCGCCGACTGGTCCGCGCGGCGCTGGCGGAGTGGGGCGTCGAGGAGCTGACCGACACCGCCGAGCTGCTGGTCAGCGAGCTGGTGACGAACGCCGTCCGGTACGCGAGCGCGCCGATCGGGGTGCGGCTGACGCTCGGCGAGACGCTGCTGGTGGAGATCTCCGACCCGCTGCCGGACCCGCCGCGGGAGCGGCACGCGGCCGAGGCGGACGAGGGCGGCCGGGGCCTGGAGCTGGTGGCCCGGCTGGCCCTGCACTGGGGGGCCAGGGCCGAGGGGATGGGCAAGGTCGTCTGGTTCGAGCAGGCGCTGCCGGGCACCCCGGGGGCGGAATAGCCCGCCGTGCCGCCGCCGCGGGGCCGCCCTCCGGCGGCCGGCGGAACGCCCCTGCATATGCCATCGGGAGGGCCCGGGGGAGCGCGCACTCCGGCAGGGGGCGCGAGCGTGGCATTGTGGTTGCGCGGGCGGTAGGACAAAAACCTTCGCCCGATCTGATGTTGTGATGTTGAGGGCGTGTGAACGTACCCCTCGATGATGAATACTCGGTCTTCTCGACATCCGGACGGTCGCGGGTTTGGAGGGGTCGGTCCGTGAACAGCACCCCGGCGCGCAGTGCGCCGAGCAGCAGGGGTCATGCCGCTGTACCCGGGCAGGCCGGCGCCCAACACCCGGCCGCCCCTGCCCACCACCTGCCCGCACCCGCCTGTGCCCCGAGGCCGGCGGCGGCGGCCGAGGAGCAACGGTGGGGTGCCGGGGACCCGGGCTCGATCTACGACTACATCCGGGTCGCGACCTTCGCGATCGGTCCGGACGGCCGGATCAGCCAGTGGAGCGAGCGGGCGGCCGAGTTCTTCGGCGTCCCGGCCGCCGAGGCGGTCGGCGCCGACCCGGTGACCACCTTCGTCCCGCGCGAGCTCTGGCAGCGCGGCCGGGCCCGGCTGGAGCGCACCCTGGCCGGTGAGGAGTGGGTCGGCACCACCCCGTACCGGCACGCCGACGGCGGCGAGGGCCTCGCCGAGCTCTACCTCATGCCGGACAGCGCGCTGCCCACGGCCGGCGCCACCTGTCTCGCGGTCGACCTCGGCCGGCTCCGCCGGATCGAGACCGACCTCGCCGCCTCGGAGGCGGTTTTCGGCCAGACTCCGACCGGTTTCGTCCTCTTCGACGACCGGCTCCGCCTCCAGCGCGTCAACGACGCCTTCGCCTCCGGGATGGGCCTCGCCCCCACCGACCTGGAGGGCCTCACCCCGCACGACATCTTCCCCGGCTCCGAGGCCGACCGGCTCACCGCCGCCCTGCGCAAGGTCCTCGCCAGCGGCGAGCCCGTCTTCGACCTGCGCTTCCACGCCGCCGTCCCGACCCGCGAGGGCAACCGGCTCTGGGCCGTCTCGCTCTACCGCCTCAACGGCGCGGCCGGCCAGCCGACCGGCGTCGCCGGACAGGTCTCCGACGTCACCAGCCGGCACGTCGCCGAACGCGAGGCCGACGGCGTCCGCCGCAACCTCGCGCTGCTCAACGAGGCCAGCGCCCACATCGGCTCCACCCTCGACCTGGAGACCACCGCCAAGGAGCTGCTGGACGTCGTCGTCCCGCCGTTCTGCGACCTCGCCACCGTGGACCTCTACACCGCGCTGCTCTCCGGCGAGACCGTGCCCAGCGCCGGCCGGCTCGGCGACAACGTGCTCACCGACGGCAGCGGCGAACTGCGCCGGGTCGCCGTCTCCAGCGTCGTCGGCGGCGCCTCCTCGGTGCTCGGCTCGGTCACCGGCCTGCCCATCGCCGAGGCCGGCGGCACCCTCTGCTACCCGCGCCGCTCCCCGCACGCCCGGGCGCTGCGCACCGGCCGCAGCGTCGTCCCCGAGCCCGGCCCCGACCCGCTGCTGCGCTCCACCCTGATCGTCCCGCTGGTCGCCCGCGACCAGGTGCTCGGCCTGGTCCAGCTCTCCCGGGCGATCGGCAGCGAGCCCTTCGACGCCCGCGACGTCGCCATCGCCGAGGAACTGGTCGCCCGCGCCGCCGTCTGCATCGACAACGCCCGGCTCTACCGCCGCGAGCACGAGCGGGCGCTGATCCTCCAGCGCAGCCTGCTGCCCCCGGGCAACCCGGTGGCCAGCGGCCTGGAGATCGCCTGCCGCTACCTGCCCAGCAACAACAACACCGAGGTCGGCGGCGACTGGTTCGACGTCATCCCGCTGCCCGGCAACCGCACCGCCCTGGTCATCGGCGACGTCATGGGCCGCGGCCTGCGGGCCGCCGTCGCCATGGGCCAGCTGCGCACCGCCGTCCGCACCCTGGCCATGCTCGACCTGGAGCCCGGCGAGGTGCTCGCCGCCCTCGACGAGATCGCCCGCGGCCTCGGCGACGACACCGCGCCGACCGGCCGGTCCAACCCGTACGGGCGGCTCACCTCCACCGCCGACGAGGAGGCCCGCGAGGTCTACCTGGCGACCTGCGTCTACGCGGTGTACGACGCGGTCACCCGCCGCTGCACCTTCGCCAACGCCGGACACCTGCCGCCCGTGCTGCTCGGCCCCGGCGAGCCCGCCCGGATGCTGGACGTCCCGCCCGGCCTGCCGCTCGGCGTCGGCGGCGAGCCCTTCGAGGAGGTCGAGCTGACCCTCCCGGACGGTGCCGTGCTCGGCCTCTACACAGACGGCCTGGTGGAGAGCCGCAAGCACCAGCTGGACGAGGGCCTGCGGGCCTTCCGGAACGCGCTGTCCGACAGCGGCAAGGGCCTGGAGGACCTCTGCGACCACGTCCTCGGCGAGCTCAACCCCCACCACGGCGAGGACGACATCGCCCTGCTGATGGCCAAGGTGCACGCCTTCCCGGAGGACGCCGTCGGGCAGTGGTTCCTGCCGCCCGAGCCCACCTCGGTCGCCAAGGCCCGCGAGGCCGCCTGCAGCTGGCTGCTGGCCCGCGGCCTGGACGAGCTGGTGGACACCACCGAGCTGCTGGTCAGCGAGCTGGTCACCAACGCGCTGCGGCACGGCCGGGGCGAGATCCGGCTGCGGCTGCTGCGCGACCGGACCATGGTGTGCGAGGTCTGGGACGACGGCTACGCCCAGCCCCGGCAGCGGCGCGCCCACGAGACCGACGAGGGTGGCCGGGGGCTCCAGCTGGTCAGCCTGCTGGCCGAGCGCTGGGGGAGCAGGCGCACGCCGAAGGGCAAGATCGTCTGGTTCGAGCTGGGGCTGTAGGACCCGGCCCCGCGAGCACCCGGACACCGGCCCGGCCCCGCCAGGGGCGGGTCACGGCGCCCCCGGCGCGCGGGCGGCACTCAGCCGACCGGGTGCATCGGTCCCCGGCCCGCCGTGTCGGGTGCGCCGGGCCCGCGGGGGCGGCGTTCGATGGCCGCCATGCGCGCCGCCCGCCTCCCCGCTGCAGCCACCGCGCTGCTGTTCGTCCTCGGCACCACGGCCGGCTGCCTCGGCGGCCCCGGCCCGGCCCGGTCCGGCCGGACGCCCGACCCCGCGCCGCCCGCCCCCGCCGCCGTCACCGGGGACCTCCGCCCGGCCGACCGGTCCGCCGTCCGCGACGGCGGCACCCTGCGCTGGGCCGTCGACGCCGTCCCGGCCACCCTGAACGTCTACCAGCCCGCGGCCACCGCCGACTCCGCGCTGCTCGCGCACGCCCTCTACCCCGCGCTGTTCCGGCCGGACGCGCACGGCGAGTGGACCCCGGACCCGGACTACCTGACGGCCGCCGAGTCCACCCCGCCCGGGCAGCTGCCCCAGGTGGTCACCTACCACCTGAACCCGCACGCCGTCTGGAGCGACGGCACCCCGCTCTCCGCCGCCGACTTCGCCGCCCAGCGGGCTGCCCTCTCCGGCCCGGACCCCGCCCACACCGCCGCCCGGCCCGCCGGGTACGCGGACGTCGACTCCGTCGTCCAGGGCGCCGGCCCGCACGAGGTCAGGGTCACCTTCCGGCAGCCCTGCGGCGAGTGGCGGGCCCTGTTCGGCCCGCTCTACCCGGCCGCCGAGACCGCCGGCGCCGCCGCCTTCGGCCGGCCGCTGCCCGGCGGCACCGCCCACCCGACCGCGGGCCCGTTCCTGGTCGACGGCTACGACCCGGTCGGCGGGAAGGCCACCCTGGTCCGCAACCCGTACTGGTGGGGCGGTCCGGCCAAGGCCGACCGGATCGAGTTCCTCGCCGTCCCGCCCGAGCGGCGGGCCGAGGAACTGGCCCGGGGCCGGCTGGACCTCGCCCCGCTGACCGCGGCGCTCGAACACGCCGGGGCCGGCGCGGCCGAGGCCCTGCGGCAGGCCGGGACGCTGCCCGGCGTCAGCCTGCACCGGGCCGCCGGGACCGGGCTCGCCCAGCTCACCCTGAACGCCGCCCGCGAGCCGCTCACCGACCCGGTGCTGCGCCGCGCGCTGGCCCGCGCCGTCGACCGGCGGCACGCCGCCGACGCCGCGCTGACACCGTTCGGACTGCCCGCCGCCCCGCTCGGCCACCACCTGCTGGCGGGCGACCAGCCCGGCTACCGGGACGACGCCGACGCGCTGGGCGGCACCGAACCGGGGCGGATGCTGGACTCGGCCGGCTGGAAGCGACCCGCCGCGGGCGGCACCCGGGCCCGCGGCGGCCACGAGCTGGCGCTCACCCTGCTGGTCCCCGCCGACGCGGCGACCCTGCGCCGGGCGGCCGACGCGGTGGCGGCCGATCTCGGGGCGGCCGGCGCGGCGGTCCGGGTGACGGAGGCACCGGCGGACACCTTCGTCCGCGACCACCTGGCGGCCGGCGACTGGGACCTCGCGCTCTTCTCCTGGCCGGCCGGCCCCTCCCCGGCGGGCGAGCAGCGGCCCGTCTACGCCAAGCCCCGCCCGGGCCCGGACGGCACCCCGGTGGCCGGCCGCAACTACGCGCGGGCGGGGACGGAGGAGATCGACCGCCTCTTCGACCGCGCCGCCGCCGAAGCCGACCCCGCAGCCCGCCGGGCGCTGCTCCAGGAGGCCGACGTGCGGATCTGGCAACTGGGCCACTCGGTGCCGCTGTTCCAGCGCCCGGAGGCGGTGGCGGTCCGGGACGGCCTCACGGGCACCGGGGTGCGGGGCCTCGCCCGGCCCCGCCTCCAGGACCTGGGCTGGGCGGTATAGGGCGTGTCTTGTGGATCTTGTCGGACAGGCCACGGCGTCGGAGTGCGTGCATCGGCGGTGCGGAGGTGGGGACACCGCCCGGCCGGGGCCGGGGCCGGGGGCGTGCGTGCCCCGGGCGCGGCGGGTGCGGCAGTGATCCGCGAGCCCCGGGGCCCTCCTGCGGGCCTCGCGGGACCGGCCCCGGGGGAGGCCCTCAGACCGGGTGGACCTCGACGGGCAGCGCGGCCGCCCACCGCGCCAGCTGCCGCTCGACCAGGGCGACCCGGGCCAGTTCCGGGCACTCCTTCCGGGCCCGGACCAGGGCCGCGCCGGCCTCCTCGGGCCGGCCGGCGGCACCGAGCGCGGCGGCGAGCGCGCAGCTCGACTCGGCCCGCCAGATCCGCGAGCGGTGCAGGCCGCGCTGCGCGAGCCCGATGGCCACCGCGTCGTCCGGCCGGCCCTCCCACCGCGCCAGGTCGATCAGGGCGGGGACGCTCACCCGCAGCGAGGCCGGGTCGCCGTCGAACAGGTCGACGGCCGCCAGCAGCCGGGGCAGCGCGGTCGCCGGCGGCAGCTCGCCGGAGTCCCCGGCCCCGGCGATCGCGCTCGTCAGCACCAGACCGACCTCCACCATGAGGCTGGGGTGGTGCTGCGCCGCCAGCTCCGTCCGGGCCCGCTCCTCGGCCTCTGCGTACCGGCCCGCGCCGAGGGCGAGCTTCGCCCGGGTGATCCCGGGGTTGGAGGCCGGCTCCATCCGGTCGACGACCGCCGCGGCGGCGCCGAACCGGCCCTGCAGCAGGGCGGCCGTGGCCAGGTGGCCGGCCTCGGAGCAGGACACGACGGAGGAGGGCCGGAACGGCAGCCGCAGCAGCTGGGAGCCGAAGCAGTAGGGGTCGCGGAACCCGCGGACGATCCGGCCCGCCAGGCCCAGCACGATGCCCCAGGCCGCCATCGGCACGCCGGAGGTCCAGAGCCACCAGGCGAGCGCGGCCGGACCGGCGGTCAGCAGCACGGCCGAGAGCCACAGCCGCAGCCGCACCAGCCGGCCGTGGGCGATCGTCCAGTAGATGTGCACCGCCGTCGGGAACGCCCGGAGCTCGACCTGGGTCCCGCCGACCGTCGTCGCGGCGACCACCCGGCCGGTGCCGAGCACGACCGACAGCTTGCGCTTGCCGCCCCACCGCCCGGTCAGCAGGACCCAGAGCTCGGCGCAGACCCGGGGTACCGCGTAGCCGAGCAGGAAGGCCGACAGCTGCCGGAGCATCCGCACCTGGGCGGACGAGTCGTCCGTCGTGAACGTCAGGACGAGGGGGGCGAGGGCGACCAGCCAGCCCAGGAACGGAAGCACTCTCTTCACAAGCGCACACGATGGAGCAAGGAGAACGCCGGGTGAAAGAGAAGTGACCGAGCTGTGATCTTGACCCCCGCGCGCTGCCCGTTTCGGCCGTCCTGGGCGGTTCCCCGTACGATAGGAGGAAGCCGTGGCATGTCCTGCCCGGCGGGTGGACCGGTAGTAGCAGGCGGAACGGGCGGCGGCGACCGACAGAGGTCGCAAGTGCGCGTCACGCAGCCGGGCGCCGTAACCCACGATTCCGGGAGAATCTGCCAGGCATGCCCACGCGCAACGACATCCGTAACGTCGCCATCGTCGCCCACGTCGACCACGGCAAGACCACCCTGGTCGACGCCATGCTCAAGCAGGCCGGCGCCTTTGCCGCGCACCAGCAGCTGGACGACCGGATGATGGACTCCAACGATCTGGAGCGCGAGAAGGGCATCACCATTCTCGCGAAGAACACCGCGGTCAAGTACCACCCCAAGGACGGTGGCGCTCCGATCACGATCAACATCATCGACACCCCGGGCCACGCCGACTTCGGTGGCGAGGTCGAGCGCGGCCTGTCGATGGTGGACGCGGTCGTCCTCCTGGTCGACGCCTCCGAGGGGCCGCTGCCCCAGACCCGCTTCGTGCTGCGCAAGGCGCTCACCGCGCGGCTGCCGGTCATCCTGTGCATCAACAAGACCGACCGTCCGGACGCCCGGATCGACGAGGTCATCAACGAGACCTACGACCTCTTCCTCGACCTGGACGCGGACGAGGACCAGATCGAGTTCCCGATCGTCTACGCCTGCGCCCGTGACGGCGTCGCGTCGCTGACCAAGCCCGAGAACGGCACCGTTCCCGGCGACAGCGACAGCCTGGAGCCGTTCTTCTCCACCATCCTGGAGCACGTGCCGGCCCCGACCTACGACGCCGACGCGCCGCTGCAGGCCCACGTCACCAACCTGGACGCCGACAACTTCCTCGGCCGCATCGCGCTGCTCCGGGTCGAGCAGGGCGAGCTGCGCAAGGGCCAGACGGTGGCCTGGATCAAGCGCGACGGCACCATCTCCAACGTCCGCATCTCCGAGCTGCTGATGACCGAGGCGCTCACCCGCAAGCCGGCCGAGGTGGCGGGCCCGGGCGACATCTGCGCGGTCGCCGGCATCGCCGACATCATGATCGGCGAGACCCTCGCCGACACCGAGAACCCGATCGCGCTGCCGCTGATCACGGTGGACGAGCCGGCCATCTCGATGACCATCGGCACCAACACCTCGCCGTTGGTCGGCCGGGGCGGCAGCGGCAAGGGCGCGGACGCGAAGTCCGGCGGCCGGGTCGACCGCAAGGTCACCGCCCGCCAGGTGAAGGACCGCCTGGACCGCGAGCTGGTCGGCAACGTGTCGCTGCGCGTGCTGGACACCGAGCGCCCGGACGCCTGGGAGGTGCAGGGCCGCGGTGAGCTGGCGCTGGCCATCCTCATCGAGACCATGCGCCGCGAGGGCTTCGAGCTGACCGTCGGCAAGCCGCAGGTGGTCACCAAGGAGGTCAACGGCAAGACCCACGAGCCGGTCGAGCGCCTCACGGTGGACGTGCCCGAGGAGCACATGGGTGCCGTCACCCAGCTCATGGGCATCCGCAAGGGCCGGATGGACAACATGTCCAACCACGGCTCGGGCTGGGTCCGGATGGAGTTCGTCGTGCCGTCCCGCGGCCTGATCGGCTTCCGGACCGAGTTCCTGACCAACACCCGCGGCACCGGCATCGCGCACTCGATCCACGAGGGCCACGAGCCGTGGTTCGGCCAGCTGACCACCCGCAACAACGGCTCGCTGGTCGCCGACCGGGCCGGTGTGGTCACCGCCTTCGCGATGACCAACCTGCAGGAGCGCGGCGTCCTCTTCTGCGACCCGGGCACCGAGGTGTACGAGGGCATGATCGTCGGCGAGAACTCGCGCGCCGACGACATGGACGTCAACATCACCAAGGAGAAGAAGCTCACCAACATGCGGTCGTCGAACGCCGACGTCGCCGAGTCGATCGTCCCGCCGCGCAAGCTCTCGCTGGAGCAGTCGCTGGAGTTCTGCCGCGAGGACGAGTGCATCGAGGTGACGCCGGAGACGGTTCGCATCCGTAAGGTCGTGCTGGACCAGAAGGACCGCGGCCGTACCGCTTCGCGTGCCAAGAAGGTCTGATCAAGGCCTTCTGAGCCCGCCCGGCCGGGCTATGGCCGGAAACGTCCGCCCCCCTTTCCGATGGAGAGGGGGGCGAACTTTTTCAACTACTCCACGCTGTCGACGCGCGTATAAACGGAATAGCGCTTACCACGCCAAGGTGTCCGCTGAGCGAACGTGACGGTCCGTCATTCATGACGACTGTCCGTTTGATGCCTGTCTGAGTATGTCTTATATGTCCGATTTTCGAAACTTACCGACCGTTCATGTGACCTAATTGAGATCGGCAGTGGTCACTTTCGTGTCCGTCGGTGACACATAGTGGGTGCAGTCAGGCTCGGGTCAAGGGTTAACGCGCAGGGGTGCGCGCCGAAACCACGAGCGCGGACGGCACGGCGGACCGGATCAACCCCCCGCGGTGCTCTCCTCGTTGGAAAGTCGAATTCAGGAGGCATCCCCCATGCGTGGTGCAACCCAGACCAAGTGGCTCGTCGCGGCGACCGCGATCGCCCTTGCGGCGACCGCTTGCAGCACCAGCTCGAAGAGCAGCGACAAGGCTGCCTCCGGCGGCGGCACGATCGCCGTTCAGCTCGGTGAGCCGCAGCACGGTCTGATCCCGCAGAACACCGCGGAGTCCGAGGGTGCCGAGGTCCTGAACGCACTGTTCGCCGGCCTGGTCGAGTACGACAACAAGACCAACGAGCCGAAGCTGCGCGTCGCGGAGTCGATCGAGTCCCCCGACAGCAAGGTCTGGACGATCAAGCTGAAGGACGGCTACACCTTCCACAACGGTGAGAAGGTCACCGCCCAGTCCTTCGTGGACGCCTGGAACTGGGGCGCCAACCAGGACAACGCGGCCGAGGGCCTGCCGTTCTTCGCCAAGATCGAGGGCTCCGAGGAGCTCGCGCCGGGCAAGGACAAGAAGCCCGCCACCGACAAGCTCAAGGGCCTGGCGGTCGTCGACGAGAAGACCTTCACCGTCACCCTGTCGAACCCGTTCTCCCAGTTCAAGACCATGCTGGGCTACAACGCGTTCTACCCGCTGCCCAAGGCCTTCTTCCAGGACAAGAAGACCTTCGAAGAGGCCCCCATCGGCAACGGCCCGTTCCAGATGGACGGCAAGTGGGAGCACAACCAGCAGATCAAGGTCAAGCGCTACGACAACTTCCCGGCCGCTGACGGCAAGGCGAAGCTGCAGGGCGTCACCTTCAAGATCTACGACAAGCTGGAGACGGCGTACAACGACCTGCGCGCCGACAACATCCAGGCCACCGACAAGCTCCCGATCTCGGCCATGGGCACGGTCAAGGGCGAGTTCGGCGACCGCTACATCTACAAGCCGGAGTCCGGCGTCGGCTACATCGGCTTCCCGATCGCCACCAACCCGGCCACCTACGGCAACCCGGAGATCCGCAAGGCGGTCTCGATGGCGATCGACCGCGAGGCGATCACCAAGACGATCTTCTCGGGCACCCGCATCCCCGCCGACGACTTCGTCAACCCGCTGATCCCGGGTTACCGCAAGGGCGCCATGGGCGACGCGGCGAAGTACGACCCGGCCAAGGCCAAGCAGGTGTGGGACGCCGCGGGCGGCGTCCCGGGCAACACCATGGAGCTCGGCTACAACGCCGACGGTGGCCACAAGGAGTGGATCGAGGCCGTCGCCAACCAGCTGAAGAAGAACCTGGGCGTCGAGGTCACGATCAAGCCGTTCGAGAAGTTCGGCAAGATCCTGGACGCGCTGGGCGAGAAGCAGTACTCCGGCGGCTTCCGCATGGCGTGGTCGATGGACTACCCGTCGATCGAGAACTACCTGCGTCCGATCTTCTCGAAGGTCGCGATCGAGAACGGCTCGAACTACGGCGGCTACGTCAACGAGCAGTTCGAGTCGCTGCTGAACCAGGCCGACCAGGCCAAGACCCCCGAAGAGGGTCAGAAGCTGTACCAGCAGGCCGACGACATCCTGATCAAGGACCTGCCGTACATCCCGGTGTACACCTACATGTCGTCCGCCGCGTACACCAAGAAGATCAAGAACTTCGACACCGACGCCCAGGGTCGCATGAACCTGGACGAGGTCGAGCTCGCCGGCTGATCCGGTTAATCAGACGAACGGGGGCGGGTGGACCGGACCACAGTCCGAGTCCCCCCGCCTCCCTTCCTTGTCCGAAAGTATGGAGGTCTGATGGGCCGCTATGTCATCCGCCGACTTATACAGGCAATCCCTGTCCTGATCGGTGCGACGTTCCTGATCTACTGGCTTGTCTTCAGCCTGCCCGGTGACCCGGTGCAGGCGCTGGCCGGCGAGAAGAAGGCCGACCCGCTCGTGGCGGAGATGATCCGCCAGAAGTACCACCTGAACGACCCGTTCCTGCTCCAGTACTGGAACTACATCACCGGTGTCTTCCAGGGCGACCTGGGCGAGAGCCTGACCGGTCGTTCGGTGAGCGACATGATCGGTGAGGCGTTCCCGTTCACCGTCAACCTCGCCATCGTGGCCTTCATCATCGAAGCGGTCATCGGTGTTCTGGCGGGCGTCATGGCGGCCCTGCGCAAGGGCAAGTTCCTGGACCAGCTGGTCCTCATCAGCACGCTGTTCGTGATCTCGATCCCGGTGTTCGTCACCGGCTTCGTGCTCCAGCTGGTGCTCGGTGTGAAGCTGAAGAACGACTACGGCCTTGAGATCTTCTCGGTCTCCTTCAACGAGGAGGACGGGCTGCGGGCGTACCTGCTGCCGGCCTTCGTCCTCGCCTCGACCTCGCTCGCGTACGTCGCGCGCCTGACCCGCACCAGCCTGATGGAGACCATGCGCGCGGACTACGTCCGTACCGCGGTCGCCAAGGGCCTGAAGCGCCGTCGGGTGATCGGCCGGCACGCCCTGCGCAACGCGCTGATCCCGATCGTCACCTTCCTCGGTGCCGACCTCGGCGGTCTGATGGGTGGCGCGGTCATCACCGAGAAGATCTTCAACATCCACGGCATCGGCGGTCTGCTCGCCCAGGCCGTGTACCAGAAGCAGGGCACGATCATCGTCGGCGTCGTCACGCTGCTGGTGCTGATCTACCTGGTCACCACCCTGCTCGTGGACCTGCTGTACGCCGTGCTCGACCCGAGGATCCGCTATGAGTGACACCATCACCAAGGGCGCCGAGGCCCCCTCCGGGGACAACACCCCCAAGACTTCGCCCGAGAAGAAGCCGGAGCGCGTCGCCAGCCTCTGGTCCGACGCGATCCGCGACCTGCGCCGCAACCCGGTCTTCATCATCGGTGCGGTGCTGGTGTTCTGCCTGCTCGTGATCTCCGCGGTCCCGGGGCTGTTCACCGACGGCAGCCCGACCGACGGCAACGCCTGCGACCTGGCGAACTCGCTGCAGCGGCCGAGCGCCGAGCACTGGTTCGGCTTCGACGTCCAGGGCTGCGACATCTACACCCGCACGGTGTGGGGCGCCCGGAACTCGATCATCGTCGGTGTCCTGACCACGGCGCTGGTCACCGTGGTGGGCGGTCTGCTCGGCCTCTGGGCCGGCTGGAAGGGCGGGGCCATCGACTCGGTCCTGTCCCGCTTCACCGAGATCTTCTTCTCGATCCCGCTGCTGCTCGGCGGCATGCTGATCATGTCGATGCTGCCGTGGGCGGGCAACGCCCTCAGCGTCTCGCTGGTCATGGCGGTGCTCGGCTGGCCGCAGATCTTCCGCATCATGCGCGCCTCGGTGCTGGCCAACAAGAACAACGACTACGTGATGGCCGCCCGTGCCCTGGGCGCCGGCTCCGGCCGGATCACCTTCCGGCACATCGTGCCGAACGCCGTCGCGCCGGTCATCGTGGTCTCCGCGATCAGCCTGGGCGTCTACATCGGTGCCGAGGCCGCGCTGTCCTACCTGGGCATCGGTGTCCAGCCGCCGCAGATCTCCTGGGGTCTGATGATCAGCGACGCGCAGGCCCGCTTCCTGGACGCCCCGCACGTCCTGCTCTTCCCGGCCGCCGTGCTGAGCGTCACCGTGCTGGCCTTCATCATGCTCGGCGACGCGGTCCGCGACGCCCTCGACCCGAAGCTCCGCTGAGAGAAGAGGTGACGACCCGATGACCACCGTGATCGAGAAGAACCAGAAGAACGGCCGCCTTGAGGTTGGCACCCCGCTGCTGGAGGTCAAGGACCTCCACGTGGAGTTCCACACCCGGGACGGCGTCGCCAAGGCCGTGAACGGCGTCAACTACTCCGTGGCCGCGGGCGAGACGCTGGCGGTGCTCGGCGAGTCCGGCTCCGGCAAGTCGGTGACCGCCCAGACCATCATGGGCATCCTCGACATGCCGCCCGGCAAGATCAGCCAGGGCCAGATCCTCTACCGCGGGCGGGACATGCTCGCGATGAAGGAGGAGGAGCGCCGGCAGATCCGCGGCCAGAAGATCGCGATGATCTTCCAGGACGCGCTCTCCTCGCTGAACCCGGTGATGACCGTCGGCGCCCAGCTCGGCGAGATGTTCCGGGTGCACCGCGGCAGCTCCAAGAAGGAGGCCCGGGAGCGGGCCGTCGAGCTGATGGAGCGGGTGCGCATCCCCGCCGCCAAGCAGCGCGTGGGCGACTACCCGCACCAGTTCTCCGGCGGCATGCGCCAGCGCATCATGATCGCCATGGCGCTCTCCATGGAGCCCGACCTGATCATCGCGGACGAGCCCACCACCGCCCTGGACGTCACCGTCCAGGCCCAGGTGATGGACCTGCTCGCGGAGCTCCAGGACGAGTTCAACATGGGCCTGATCCTGATCACCCACGACCTCGGCGTGGTCGCCGACGTCGCGGACAAGATCGCGGTCATGTACGCGGGCCGGATCGTCGAGACCGCTCCGGTGCACGAGCTGTACGCCAACCCGGCGCACCCGTACACCAAGGGCCTGCTCCGTTCCATCCCGCGCCTGGACCAGAAGGGCCAGGAGCTGTACGCGATCAAGGGCCTGCCCCCGAACCTGCTCAAGGTCCCGGCCGGCTGCGCGTTCAACCCCCGCTGTGATGTCGCCACCGACCTGTGCCGCACGGAGATCCCGAAGCTGCACCAGGTGACCGACAAGGACGGCAAGGAGCTCACCGGCCGCCGCAGCGCGTGCCACCTCTGGAAGGAGACCCTCCATGGCTGAGCCCATCCTGGAGGTCAAGGACCTGGTCAAGCACTACCCGCTGACCCAGGGCATCCTGTTCAAGAAGCAGGTCGGCGCCGTCAAGGCAGTCGACGGCGTCTCCTTCGAGCTGGCGAAGGGCGAGACGCTCGGCATCGTCGGCGAGTCGGGCTGTGGCAAGTCCACGCTGGCCAAGGTGCTGATGAACCTGGAGCGGGCCACCTCGGGCGAGGTGCTGTTCAAGGGCGAGGACATCTCCAAGCTGTCCGGCGCGGCCCTCAAGGCCGTGCGCAGGAACATCCAGATGGTGTTCCAGGACCCGTACACCTCGCTGAACCCGCGGATGACGGTCGGCGACATCATCGGCGAGCCCTTCGAGATCCACCCCGAGGTGGCGCCGAAGGGCGACCGCCGGAAGGCGGTCCAGGACCTGCTGGACGTCGTCGGCCTGAACCCGGAGTACATCAACCGGTACCCGCACCAGTTCTCGGGCGGTCAGCGCCAGCGCATCGGCATCGCCCGCGGTCTGGCGCTCAAGCCGGAGATCATCATCTGCGACGAGCCGGTCTCCGCGCTCGACGTGTCGGTGCAGGCCCAGGTGATCAACCTGCTGGAGCAGCTCCAGAACGAGTTCGAGCTCTCCTACATGTTCATCGCGCACGACCTCTCGATCGTCCGGCACATCTCCGACCGCGTCGGCGTGATGTACCTCGGCAAGCTGGTCGAGATCGGCAGCGACGAGGAGATCTACGAGAACGCCACCCACCCGTACACCCAGGCGCTGCTCTCCGCGGTGCCGGTGCCGGACCCGACGGCGCGCGAGTCCCGCGACCGGATCATCCTGACCGGTGACATCCCGTCGCCGGCCAACCCGCCGTCCGGCTGCCGCTTCCGCACCCGCTGCTGGAAGGCCGAGGAGCGCTGCTCGACCGAGGTCCCGCTGCTCGCCGTCCCCGAGGTGCTGAGCGGCCCGGCCAAGCACCAGTCGGCGTGCCACTTCGCCGCCGTCCGGGAGCCGGCCGCGGCCTGATCCCGTACCGGGCACGGCCGGAGGGGCCCGTCACCGTTCACCGGTGGTGGGCCCCTCGGGCGTTCCCGGGCTCCCCGACGCGGCGTCAACGCGGTCCGGAGCCGGTGCACCCGTCCGGGGGTACCCGACTCGCGCCGCCGGGCGGCCGAGCTTCTCATGGGGTGTGATGCGTCACACACCTTGAGGAGGGACCTCCATGCCCGTGGCCACCCGTGCTCGATGGGTCCTCGCCGCAGCGACGTCCGTGGCCCTGGTGGCCAGCGGTTGCAGCAGCAGCGACGGGGGCGGCAGCAGCGGTTCGTCGGACAGCAGCAAGACCTTCAGTTACCAGAGCAGCGAGCCGCAGAACCCGTTGCAGCCGGCCAACGCCAACGAGACCGGCGGCGGACGCATCATCCAGAACCTCTTCAAGGGGCTCGTGGACTACGACCCCTCGAACGCCAAGATCCGAATGCAGGTCGCCGACAAGATCGAGACCAGCGACTCGCAGACCTTCAACGTCACGCTGAAGGACGGCTGGAAGTTCCACGACGGCACCCCGGTGCACGCCAAGAACTTCGTGGACGCCTGGAACTGGGGCGCGACCACCAGCAACAACCAGATCAACAGCTCCTGGTTCGCCGACATCGAGGGCTACCAGGACGTCCACCCGGCGAGCGGCCAGCCGGCCACCACCAAGATGTCCGGGCTGACCGTCGTCGACGACCTGCACTTCACGGTCAAGCTGAGCGGCAAGGTCTCGTACTTCGAGTACAAGCTCGGCTACATCGCCTTCTCCCCGCTGCCGGACGCCTTCTTCAACGACCCGGCCGGGTACGGGCAGAAGCCGGTCGGCAACGGCCCCTACCAGTTCGTCAGCTGGGACCACAACCAGCAGGTGGTCACCAAGACCTTCCCGGACTACCAGGGCGTCGACAAGCCGAAGAACGGCGGCGTCGTCTTCAAGATGTACAGCACCGCCGAGGCCGCCTACGCCGACCTGCAGTCCAACAACCTGGACGTGATGGACCAGGTGCCGCCCTCGGCGCTGGCCACCTACAAGACCGATCTCGGGGACCGGGCGGTCGACGAGCCGCAGGGCGCCATCCAGAACATCGGCTTCACCCTCTACCAGGCCGACTGGGCCTCCCCGGACAAGGCGAAGGTCCGTCAGGGCCTGTCGATGGCGATCGACCGCGACACCATCACCAAGACGGTGCTGCAGGGCTCCCGCAAGCCCGCCACCGCCTGGGTCGCCGAGGGCGTCGAGGGCTACAAGGACGGCCAGTGCGGGGAGTTCTGCAACTTCGACGCGGCCAAGGCCAAGCAGCTGATCACCGAGGGCGGCGGCGTCCCCGGCAACCGGCTGACCATCACCTACAACGCCGACGGCGGCCACAAGGAGTGGGTCGACGCGGTCTGCAACTCGATCCGGCAGAGCACCGGCGTCGACTGCGTGGGCGACCCCAAGCCGGACTTCAAGACCGCCCGGGCCGCGATCACCGGCCACCAGATCAACGGCGCCTTCCGGACCGGCTGGGTCCAGGACTACCCGCTGAACGCCAACTTCCTCGCCGACGTGTACCGCACCGGCGCCGCGTCCAACGACTTCGGCTATAGCAACCCGCAGTTCGACCAGCTCTCCACCCAGGCCGACCAGGCCGCCAGCGTGGCCGACTCGGTGACCGGCTACCAGCAGGCCGAGGCGGTGCTGCCCAGCGGCATGCCGGCCATCCCGCTCTGGTACTACCGCACCACCTCGGGCTACTCCACCCGTGTCCAGAACGTCACCTTCGACTCCTTCGGCAACCCGGCCTGGACCCAGGTCGAGGTCAAGGGCTGACGAGCTCCCCCGCGCAGGCCCCGCCCTTCCCGCACGGAGGGCGGGGCCCCGGGCACTCGATCACGTCTCCAGGAAGGAGGCTGGCATGGGCAGTTACGTGCTGCGGCGGGTCCTGCAGATGATCCCGGTGTTCTTCGGCACCACGCTGCTGATCTTCCTCATGGTCTACACGCTGCCGGGGGACCCCGTCTCGGCGCTGTTCGGGGAGAAGGCCGCGGACCCCGCCGTCGTGGCCAGCATCAAGCACAAGTACTACCTCGACCAACCGATCTGGAAGCAGTACCTGCACTACATGGGGAACCTCTTCCAGGGGGACTTCGGCACCAGCTTCACCGGCCGCCCGGTGAGCGACATCATGGCGGACGCCTTCCCGGTCACCATCCGGCTGGCCCTGATGGCCTTCCTCTTCGAGATGGTCTTCGGCCTGCTGCTCGGCCTGGTCTCCGGCCTGAAGCGCGGCAGCGTCCAGGACACCCTGGTGCTGCTGCTCACCCTGCTGGTGATCTCCATCCCGGTCTTCGTGCTGGCGTACATCGCCCAGACGGTCTTCGCGACCAACCTGGGCTGGGTGACACCGACGGTCCAGGACTCCAAGGACCTCTCGCAGCTGATCCTGCCGGCGATCGTGCTGGGCTCGCTCTCGCTCGCCTACGTCGCCCGGCTCACCCGCACGTCGATCGGCGAGAACCTGCGGGCCGACTACATGCGCACGGCGGTCGCCAAGGGCCTGCCCCGGCGCACCATCATCGGCCGCCACCTGCTGCGCAACTCGCTGATCCCGGTGGTCACCTTCCTCGGCACCGACCTCGGCGCGCTGATGGGCGGCGCGATCGTCACCGAGGGGATCTTCAACGTGCAGGGCGTCGGCAACGTGCTGTACCGGGCGATCAACCAGAAGGAGGGGCCCACCGTGGTCGGCATCGTCACCGTGCTGGTGATCGTCTACCTGGTGGCCTCCCTCGTCGTCGACCTGCTCTACGCGGTCCTGGACCCGAGGATCCGCTATGCCTGACATGCACGACGAGGAGTCCTACGAGCCGCGGCCCAAGCCGGGGGTGGACCACTTGGACTACGCCGGCGAACAGGGCATGGCGGTCGAGCAGGAGACCCTGGTCGAGCCCGATCCGGAGAAGCGCGAGGAGGCCCGCAGCCTCTGGGGCGACGCCTGGCGGGACCTGCGGCGGCGCCCGATCTTCCTGGTCTCGGCGGTGCTGATCCTGCTGCTGATCGTGATGGCGATCTTCCCCTGGGCGTTCACCGACGCCGATCCGCGGCAGGCGGACCTGGTCCACAACTACCTCAGACGGCCGGACTGGACGGACTTCTTCGGCGCGGGCTGGTTCGGCTACGACGGCCAGGGCCGGTCCATCTACGCCCGGGTGGTGTACGGCGCCCGGGCCTCGATCACCGTCGGCATCTTCGTGACCGCGACGGTCACCCTGCTCGGCGGGCTGACCGGCATGGTGGCCGGCTACTTCGGCGGCGCCGTGGACGCGGTGCTCTCCCGGATCGTCGACATCTTCTTCGGCATCCCGTTGCTGCTGGGCGCGCTGGTGCTGCTGAACGCCTTCGCCGTCCGCACCGTGTGGACCGTGGTGCTGGCGCTGGGCGTGCTGGGCTGGACCCAGATCGCCCGCGTCATGCGCGGCGCGGTGCTGACGGTCAAGCAGGCCGACTACGTGGTGGCCGGAAAGGCGCTCGGTGCGGGCACCGGCCGATTGATGGTCCGGCACATCCTGCCGAACGCGGTCGCCCCGGTGATCGTGGTGGCGACCATCGCGCTGGGCGGCTACATCGCCACCGAGGCGACGCTGAGCTTCCTCGGCATCGGCCTGCAGGACCCGACGATCTCCTGGGGCATCGACATCTCGTCCGCCCAGAAGGTGATCCGGACGGCGCCGTACGTGATGTTCTTCCCGGCCGCGGCGCTCTCCGTCACCGTGCTGGCCTTCATCATGCTGGGCGACGCGGTGCGCGACGCCCTCGACCCGAAGCTTCGCTGAGCGAGGGGACGCATCGTGACCACAGCAGTCGACACCGGCAAGGCCGGGCGGGAGGCGCCCTACGAGGGCCCGCTGCTCGACGTCCGCGACCTGCACGTCGAGTTCGTCACCCGGGACGGGGTGGCCCGGGCGGTCAACGGGGTCAACTACAGCGTCCGGGCGGGGGAGACGCTGGCGGTGCTCGGCGAGTCCGGCTCGGGCAAGTCGGTGACCGCGCAGGCGATCATGGGCATCCTGGACATGCCGCCGGCCCGGATCCCCCAGGGGGAGATCCTCTTCCGGGGCCAGGACATGCTCAGGATGGACAAGGAGCGGAGGCGGCAGATCCGCGGCCAGAAGATCGCGATGATCTTCCAGGACGCGCTCTCCTCGCTGAACCCGGTGCTCACCGTGGGCTTCCAGCTCGGCGAGATGTTCCGCGCGCACCACAGGACCTCGCGCAAGGCCGCCAAGGAGAAGGCGGTCGAGCTGATGGACCGGGTGCGCATCCCGGCCGCCAAGGACCGGGTGAACGACTATCCCCACCAGTTCTCCGGCGGCATGCGCCAACGCATCATGATCGCCATGGCGCTGGCGCTGGAGCCCGATCTGATCATCGCGGACGAGCCGACCACGGCGCTGGACGTGACCGTGCAGGCGCAGGTGATGGACCTGCTCGCCGAGCTGCAGGCCGAGTACCACATGGGGCTGATCCTGATCACCCACGACCTGGGCGTGGTCGCGGACGTCGCGGACAAGATCGCGGTGATGTACGCGGGCCGGATCGTGGAGACGGCGCCCGTGCACGAGCTGTACGCCCGTCCGGCCCACCCCTACACCCGCGGGCTGCTGGACTCGATCCCGCGCCTGGACCAGAAGGGCCAGGAGCTGTACGCGATCAAGGGACTGCCGCCCAACCTGCTGCGGATCCCGCCGGGCTGCGCGTTCAACCCGCGCTGCCCGCGCGCCCAGGACGTCTGCCGGCGCGAGGTGCCCGCGCTGTTCCCGGTCACCGAGGACGACGGCACCGAGCCGGCCGGGCGCGGCAGCGCCTGCTTCTTCTGGAAGGAGACCCTCCATGACCGTTGACGGGACCGGGGCGGTCGGGTCGCCGGCGGAGGCCGCCTTCGCGCAGGAGGTCGCCCGCGGCGAGCCGATCCTCGAAGTCCGGGACCTGGTCAAGCACTTCCCGCTGACCAGGGGCGTGCTGTTCAAGAAGCAGGTCGGCGCGGTGAAGGCGGTGGACGGGGTCTCCTTCGACCTCATGCAGGGGGAGACGCTGGGCATCGTCGGCGAGTCGGGCTGTGGCAAGTCCACGCTGGCCAAGGTGCTGATGAACCTGGAGCCGGCCACCGGCGGCTCGGTGAGGTACAAGGGGGAGGAGATCTCCCGGCTCTCGGGATCGGGGCTGAAGGCCGTGCGCAGGAACATCCAGATGGTGTTCCAGGACCCGTACACCTCGCTGAACCCGCGGATGACGGTCGGGGACATCATCGGCGAGCCCTTCGAGATCCACCCGGAGGTGGCGCCGAAGGGGGACCGCCGGAAGGCGGTCCAGGACCTGCTGGACGTCGTCGGTCTGAACCCGGAGTACATCAACCGGTACCCGCACCAGTTCTCGGGCGGTCAGCGCCAGCGCATCGGCATCGCCCGCGGTCTGGCGCTCAAGCCGGAGATCATCATCTGCGACGAGCCGGTCTCCGCGCTCGACGTGTCGGTGCAGGCCCAGGTGATCAACCTGCTGGAGCAGCTCCAGGGGGAGTTCAACCTCTCGTACATGTTCATCGCGCACGACCTCTCGATCGTCCGGCACATCTCCGACCGGGTCGGCGTGATGTACCTCGGCAAGCTGGTCGAGATCGGCAGCGACCGGGAGATCTACGACCACGCCACCCACCCGTACACCCAGGCGCTGCTCTCCGCGGTGCCGGTGCCGGACCCGACGGCCCGTGAGAACCGGGACCGGATCGTGCTCGCGGGTGACGTCCCGTCGCCGGCCAACCCGCCGTCCGGCTGCCGCTTCCGCACCCGCTGCTGGAAGGCCGAGGAGAGGTGCGCGGTGGAGGTTCCGCTGCTGGCGGCGCCGGGGTGGCTGGGCGGCCTCGCCGCGCACGAGTCGGCCTGCCACTTCGCGGCCGAGCGCGCCCCGGGCGGGCAGGACCGGCGGCGGCCGGCCGACCCGGGCCCGGTGCCGGCCGACCCGGGGCAGGAGCCGGAAGGTCCGGGCGGGCGGCAGCCGGAAGGTCCGGGCGGGCAGGACCGGCAGGGGCCGGAAGGTCCGGAAAGCGGTTGACAGCGGGGCACCGCCCCGTCGGCGAAGCGGGGGCGCCCCCGGGGGGGCCCGCGACATGGTGGTGAGCCCCCCCCCCCGCGGGGAAAACCGCACAGCCCCCCCCCCACCAAGCCCCAAATAAAA
>NZ_JBHJRC010000049.1:0-36747 GCF_042261735.1 Kitasatospora sp. NPDC056327
CCACCGCGCCGGGGCGTCCCGGCCCCGCCTCCGGGTCCGGGACGCCCTAGGGCGTCTCTTGTGGATCACTGCCGGGCCCGCGGCGTTGGGGCACGCACCTCGCCGCGTTGTCGTCGGTCGCCAATGCTCCGCAGTGGCTCCCTCCTCCGCCTTGCGATGCACGCACCCCAACGCCGCGGCCTGTCCGACAAGATCCACAAGACACGCCCTGGGGCTTGTCTCCCTGGTGTAGCGATTCGCTGGCCGGCACCTTTGAATGCTGACTGGATTCGGAAAGGGATCTGATCCCGTGCACACCACAGGGGCCGCAGGCGAATGCCTGCGGCCCCTGCGCCGTGTAGCTGGTGACATGTGCCGACCGGGTGTCAGCAGCTGCTGGTGGTGTCGCCCGGGTCGACGGTGCAGGTGTCGGTGCCGAGGCCGCCGTTGGCGGTGTCGCCGCCGGTGCCGTCCTGGACGTCGATGGAGTCGTTGCCGAGCCCGCCGCTCATGATGTCGGTGCCGTCGTGGTCGACCAGGACGTCGTTGCCGTTCTGGCCGTCGAGGTCGTCGTTGCCGGGGCCGCCGTAGATGTGGTCGTTGCCGTTGTCGAACAGGTAGAGGAGGGAGCCGAGAAGGGTCTCGCCGTAGTTGGTGTCGTTGCCGGCCTCGCCGTAGAGGTAGTCGGCGCCGTTGCCGCCGCCCATCGCGTCGTCGCCGTCGCCGCCGTAGAGGGTGTCGTCGCCGTTGCCGCCGTCGACGGTGTCGTCGCCGGCTCCGGCGTAGATGGTGTCGTTGCCGTTCCCGCCGTTGATGGTGTCGTTGCCGCCGAGGCCGCAGATCACGTCGTTGCCGTTGGTGCCGTTGAGGGTGTCGTTGCCGGCCGTGCCGGTGATGGTGCAGCCGTGGCCGTTGTTGACGGTGGTGCTCTGCGCCGCGGTGTTGTTGGCCGGGGTGGTGTCACCGACGGCCGAGGTGGTGGTGCCGGTGGCGGTCACCGTGCCGGTGGCCTGCGGCTCGACCGTCACCGTGATGGTGGCGGAGGCGGCGTTGGCCAGGGTGCCGAGCGCGCAGGACACCGTCGGGGCGGACACGGTGCAGGAGCCCTGCGAGGTGGTGGCGGAGACGATCGCCGCCGCCGCGCCGGACAGGGTCAGCGTCGAGGTGACGCCGGTCGCGGTGTCGGCGCCGTTGTTGGTGACGGTCTGGGTGTAGGTGTAGGTGTCACCGAGGGCGGCCGGGTCCACCGAGTCCGTGACCGCGGTGGCCAGGTCCGCGTTCGGGGGCGGGAGGAAGGTGTACTGGTCGGCCGGGCTGGTGGCGCTGGCGCCCGCGGTCTTGCCCACCGTGACGTCCACCGTCGCGGCGGCGTGGGCCGGGGCGGTGGCGGTGATCCGGGTGTCGCTGTCCACCGTGAACGAGGCGGCCGGGGTGGCACCGAAGGACACGGAGGCGACGCCGGTGAAGCCGGTTCCGGTGATCGTCACCACGGTGCCGCCGGCGTCGGGGCCCGAGGTCGGGCTCAGGGCGCCGACCACGGGCTGGGCCACGTCCACCACCGCGATCCCGCGCGGTGCGGAGTAGCCGGTCAGGGTCGCCGTGACGATGTTGGTCGCCGTGTCGATCACCGAGACGGTGTTGCCGCCCAGGTTGGTGACGTAGGCCGTCGCGCCGGACGAGTCGATCGCGGCGTTCGCGGGGCCCGCGCCGGTGCTGATCGTGGCGGCCACGGTGTTGGTCGCCGTCGCGATGACGCTGACCGTGCCGGAGCCAAAGTTCGGGACGTAGGCGGTGGTGCCGTTCGGGGTGATGGCCACGGCGTTGGGGACGCTGCCCGCCGTGATGGTCGCGGTGACCGTGTTCGTGCTGGTGGAGATCACCGAGACGGACGCCGCAGTGCCGTTGCCGACGTAGACGGTCGAGCCGTTCGGGGCGATCGCCAGGCCGACCGGGCTGGTGCCGACCGGGACGGTCGTGGTGATGGTGTTCGTGGCGGTGTCGATCACGTCGACCAGGTTGGCGGTGCGGTTGGCGGCGTAGAGGGTGGCGCCGTTGGGGGTGACCGCGAGGTCGCGCGGGGAAGAGCCGACCGTGATGGTGCCGGTCACGGTGTGGCTGGCCGTGTCGATCACGGAGATGGTCCCGGCGTTGGCGTTCGACACGTAGGCGGTGGCGCCGTTCGGGGTGAACGCGGTCGCGGCGGGACCCGCGCCGACGGTGATGGTGTGCGTCACCGTGACGGTCGCGGTGTCGATCACCGAGACCGTCCCGGAGTTGAGGTTGGTGACGTAGACCTCGCTGCCCTGCGGGTTGGCGGCCACCTCGAAGGGGCCGCTGCCGACCGCGGCCGTGGCCACGCTCGCGTGGGTGACCGTGTCGTAGACGCTGACGGTGTTGTTGCCGCCGTTGGCGACGTACACCTGCGCGTGGGTCACCGGTGTCACGGCCCGGGCCGGAGCCACGGCCCCGACGACGGTCAGGGCGCCGACCAGTGTGCCGGCGGCCAGTGCCGCGATGCGGCGGCGCAACCGGTGACCGGCTGTCCGTGAGGTGGCGGATGCGGTGCTCAAGAGCATGGGACGTTTCCCCTCCTGGTAGCACGAACCGTTCCGGCGGCCCGCCGGAACGCAGCGCACAACACACCGATTCACGCGGGACTGGGGCTCAACTCCCAATCACTGTAGAACAGTTCGCCTTCCCCTCGCAGGGGAAGGCCGCGTGTGCGGCCGTCCCCCACAGTCTCCGGGCAAGCGGACGGTCCCGTGCCGGGAACCGGTGGACATGGCGCGTTCACGACCGGCGCACCCGGCGCACACCACACCCACTCCAGAACCGCACCCGAGCACCCTGCCGGCCGCCGCCTTCCGCCCGCCACTTCCCGGTGTGGTCCGTGACCGCCGAGAATCACCCCGCGACGCACCCCGGCACTCCCCTTGCCGTCCGCGGTGCCGCGCAGGGCCCGTGCGGGCCTGGCCGTGCGCCACGAACCCGCGCGGTGCCGGCAGGCGCAAAACCGCCCCTGACGCGGGAGGTGGCAGCGAGCACGGACCGGTTGCGCGAGACCGCTGCCTTCAGGTGCTCACACGCGGGAGCCCTGCGGAGTCCTTCAGTTGCCCCGCCTGTCCCCGTGCGTACGGCGCCCAGTAGCACTGGCGCGTAGTTCGCGATCACGTGCTGGGTGGCGGTCGATCGCCGAGAGTCGTTGACCGCCGGACCCAGGTGAGGATCGCGGCGAGGTGGAGTGCGTCCTGGTAGGCGATGGCGAGCTTGTCGCACCGCATGGCCAGGCCGCGCCACTGCTTGAGCCGGGCAATGCACCGCTCCACGGCGTTGCGTCCCTTGTACGCCTCCGGGTCGAACGTCGGCGGCCTCCCGCCCATCGAGCCGCGCCGCCGACGGTGGCGGACCTGGTCGGCCGGCTGCGGGATCACGGTCCGCACGCGACGCTCGCGCAGGTGGGCGCGGATCGCACGCGAGGAGTAGGCCCGGTCGGCGAGCACCACCTCCGGCCGGGTCCGCGGGCGCCCGCCATCGCCGCGCGGTACGCGGATGGCAGCCATCACCGCGGTGAACGCGGGCGCGTCGCCTGCCTGACCGGCCGTCAGGACCAGTGCGGGTGGACGTGCGTTAGAGTCGCTGGCCAGGTGCACCTTGGTGCTCAGGCCACCGCGCGAGCGTCCCAGCGCGTGATCGGCGGGCTCGCCTCGGCCGAAGTCGCCCTTTGCGGGCGCCGGCCGCGTGCTGATGGGCCCGGCAGACGGTGGAGTCCACCGAGACCGCCCACCCGATGTCGCCGTCCGCGTCCGCCGCCGCCAGGACGGCAGCGAAGACACGGGCCCACGTGCCGTCTGCCGCCCAGCGCAGCAGTCGCTTATGAGCGGTCTTGAACGAGCCGAGTTCCTCGGGCAGGTTCCGCCAGGGCGCGCCCGTCCGATACTTCCACGCGATCGCCTCCAGCGTTCGGCGATGGTCCGCCCACCGCCGTCCCCGGACCGGATCGGCCGGCATCAACGGCTCGATCCGGCCCCACATCACATCGCTGATCATCAATCGAACAGACACATCCGATCAACAGCTCAACCCGTCAAGGAGACACGCCCTGGGGCCGCCCGAGATCCGCCCGCCAGTCGTTGCAGCGCATCGGCCGGCCCGGCGGGTACTCGAAGTCCCGTTCCCCCAGCAGTTCGAAGCCCGCCCGGCGGCAGACCGCGTTCGAGGCGGGATTGTCCACCGAGGGGAAGGCGTGCAGGTACCGGCGGAGTCCGGCGGCCCGGGCCCGCGCCACCACCTCGCGGGCGGCCGCCGTCGCCACGCCCCGGCCCTGGAAGCCCGGCAGCACCGTCCAGCCGGTCTCGTGGACGGTGCCGCCGTCCCAGGAGCGGTCCCAGAAACCGATGCCGCCCGCCGGTTCGCCCTCCGGCAGCAGCACGATCCGGAACATCCGCCCCGCGCTCGGCTCCCCGGAGCTCATCCGGACGTAGCGCAGGTGACGGCGTTCCAGTTGCTCCCCGGTCTCCGGACCGCCCAGGTGGGCCGTCAGTTCCGGCGCGTTGAGGTCCCGCAGCAGCGCGGCGTCCCGCTCGGACCACGGGTCCAGCCGTACGGCGGGGGTGGGTTCGTCCATGGCGGAACGGTAGCCCCCGCCACCGACAGCCGCCCGGCCGCGGCCCGCTACCCGGCGGCCACCGCGGCCCGCTCTCCGGCGGCGGGCTCCAGCCGGACCGGGAGGTCCCGCAGCGCGTTCACGATGAACGACTCCTGCGGGCGCAACCGGTCCTCCGGCACCGCGAGTTCGATGCCGGGGAAGGCGCCGAACAGCGCACCGAGCGCCTCCTCCGCCTCCATCACGCCGAGCGCCGCCCCCAGGCAGTAGTGGCGGCCGTGGCCGAACGCCAGGTGGGTCTTGTCGGCCCGGGTGAGGTCGAAGTCCTCCGGCCGGTCCGGGTGCAGCCCGGGGTCCCGGCCGGCCGCCCCGAAGGCGAACAGGACCGGCTCGCCGGCCCGGATCAGCACCCCCTCGCCGAGGTCGACGTCCTCGGCGGCGAAGTACATCGGCAGGTGCATCACCGGCGGCTCCAGCCGCAGCGACTCCTCGATGGCATCGCGCCACGTCGCCCCGCCGGAACGGATCAGGGCGAGCTGCCCCGGGTGGGACAGCAGCAGCGCCACCGTGTGGTCGATGAGGTTGACGGCGGTCTCGGACCCGGCGCCGATCATCAGGATCAGGGTGGAGACCAGCTCCTTCTCGCTCAGCCGGTCGCCGTCGGCGGCGCGGGTGGCGATCAGCTCGCTGGTCATGTCGTCGCCCGGCGACTCCCGCTTGGTGGCGGCCAGCCGCGCCATGGCCGCGAACAGGTCGTCCAGCACCGCCCTGGCCTGCTCGGGGGAGGCGTCGGTCTCCAGGACGCCGTCCACCACCCGGCGCACCTCGGGACGCTGCTCCTCGGGGACGCCGAACAGGTCGCAGATCAGCGTGGTGGGCAGCGGGTAGGACAGCCTGGAGTGCAGGTCGACCGTCTCGCCGGGCGCGGCGGCGCGCAGTGCCCCGACCAGCGTGTCGACGATCGCCCGCACCCGGGGCCGCAGCGCCTCCACCCGGCGGGGGCTGAATGCGGGCGCGGTCAGCATGCGCAGGCGGTGGTGGTCCGCGCCGTCGCTGGTGAACATGCTCTCCACCGCGACCCAGCTGGCCAGCGGCCAGTCGGGGCCGACCCGCCCCTCGATCCAGTCGGGCCAGTGCCGTCGGGCGTTCTTGGCGAGCCGGTTGCCGGTCAGGAGCTGTCGGGCGACGTCGGCACGGGTCACCGACCAGGCCGACACCCCGCCGGGGAGCCCGACCCGGACGGCAGGGCCGTGGGTGCGCAGGTGGGCGGCCTCCGCGTGGAGGTCCGAGCCGAGGGTGTCGAGGGTGTGGGCGTAGGGGCAACGGGGTTCCATGAGCACTCCTGGAGGGGGAGCGGCGGGCAGAACGGTCGGCCGGTTGTGACCGTACGACCGCACGGGGTGGCGGGGGAAGGGGCGCCGTCGGTGTTGCGCGGCTCCCGGAGGGCCGCGCCCGCGCGCGCCCCGTCGCGCACCCGATCGCATCCTGGACCGCGCGCCCGGCCGCGCGCCCGCGGCGGGGGCGACGGGTAGCCTGCCCGGGTGGTGGTTCACGGGTTCGGGGTGACGGAGTTCCAGCTGGTGCTGCTGCGCCGGATGGCGGACTTCCAGCCGCAGCCGGTCGAGGAGGCGGTGCGCCGGCTGGGCGCGACGCGGGCCGGGATGCGCGAGGCGAACAAGCGCTGGCAGGCGATGGTGCGCGCGCCGGGCTTCCCCTCCGGCGGGCGCCGGTACACGGCCGTGCTCGGGCCCCCGGAGGCGACGCTGCCGCGCCGGATCGGGGACCTCGTCTGCACCGCGCGCCAGTGGGCGCTGCCGCTCTGGCCCGGGCTGCGCTTCGAGGTCCTGTCCGGGCCGGGCGGGGCCGGCGCGCCGGAGCTGAACGCGTGGCTGGTACGGGCGGCGGACACCCCGCCGCCGGTGCTGCGCACCCTCGCCGACCTGACGCCCTGGAGCTGCGTGGTGGCCGACCTCGGCAGTGCGTTCCCGCCCGCGGTGCCGCGCGAGGGCAGTGCGCCGACCCGGTTCCGGCTGGACTTCACCGCCCCGGACGCCGGGGGCCGGGCCCTGGCCTGCACGGCGGACTTCACCTGGGGGCTGCTCCAGGAGGTGCGTCCCGCCGGGCCGTGAACCGCTCCGGTCGGTCGTCGGTGCCCCGGTCCTCGGTGCCCCGGCCGTCAGCCCGCCGGGGCCGGGGGCTCGGGACGGACGGGGTGCACCGTCCGTCCGCCGACCAGGGTGCGGTCGGGCAGCAGGTCCCGCAGGTCCTCGACCGGGCAGGTCAGCGGGTCGGCCGGCCACAGCGTCAGGTCGGCCAGCGCGCCCGGACGCAGCACGCCGCGCCGCCCGCTCTCGCCGGTCAGCCGGGCGGCGGCCACGGTGTGCAGGGCGATCGCCTCCGCGCGCCCGATCGCGTGCCCGGCGCCGAGCACCCCGGCCACCGTCCGGCGGGTCGTCATGCCCCACACGGACACCATCGCGCCGTAGGGCCCGACCGGGAAGTCCGAGCCGGCGGCCAGCTGCGCACCCTCGTCGAGCCACTCGCGGAGCGGGAACAGCGCGCCGGTGCGCTCCTCGCCCCAGGTCAGCCGCTGGGCGAGCGCGCCGTCGTGCAGCAGCGGGTGCTGGACGGTCACCGGGACGCCGAGGGCGATCGCCCGGGCCCGCTGTCCGGCGCGGGCGAGCCCGCCGTGCTCGACCACCAGGGTGCCGGCGGGCAGTCCGGGGCGCCGTGCCAGCACCTCCTCGAAGACGTCCAGCAGGGTGCGCAGCCCGCGGTCGCCCCAGGCGTGCACCCCGACCCGCAGACCGCGCGCGACCACCCGGTCGACGGCCTCCACCAGGTCCGCCTGCTCCCACAGCAGCCGGCCGTGGTAGCAGGGCCGCCCCTCGTAGGGCTCCTCCAGCGCGCCCGCCTCGAAGCCGCCGTCGATGCCGAACTTGACGCCCCAGACGGAGAGCCGGTCGTCCTCGTGGCCGGCGGCGCGCCAGGCCTCGACGCGGTCCAGCAGCCCGTCCACCTCCCCGGGGGTGCGGACCGCGAAGCCGGAGACCAGCGCCCGGACCCGGACGGCGAGCGCGCCCGCCGCGCGGGCGGCGCGCAGCACCTCCAGGTCCTCGACCGGGACCAGGCAGTCACGGACGGTGCCGATCCCGGTGGCCGCGTAGCCGGCGGACGCGGCGCGCAGGCCGTCGATCCGTTCGGCGAGCCCGGGCCGCGGCAGGACGCGCTCGGCGAGTTCGGTCGCCGTGTTGACCAGGCGTCCGGTGAGCCGGCCGTCCGGGTCCCGTTCGATCACGCCGCCGGGCGGGTCGGGGGTGGCGGCGGTGATCCCGGCGAGGCGCAGTGCCGCCGAGTTGAGCACCATGTTGTAGGCACCGCGGCGGACCAGCACCGGGTGGGCGGCGGTGGCCGTGTCCAGCTCCGCGGTGGTGGGCAGCCGCCGTTCGGCCAGGTTCACCTCCTGCCAGTTGACGGTGGTGCGGATCCAGTCGCCGGGCGGGGTGCGGGCGGCCCGTTCGCGGATCAGGGCGAGGAAACCGGCGAGGTCGGCGGCCCGGTGGACGGGGACGCCGTGCACGCTGTGCCCGGCGAGGATCAGATGGGTGTGGGTGTCGTCGAAGGCGGGCAGCACGGTGGCTCCCGGTGCGTCGACGATCCCGGTGGCCGGTCCGGCGAGCGCGTCCAGGCCGTGCGGGTCGGCGGAGAGGGCGGTGATCCGGCCGCCGGTGACGGCGATCGCTCGCTGCGGCGGCTCGCCCGGGACGAGCGTGTGCACGGCGGCGGCGCGCACCAGCAGGTCGGCGGTGTCCGGGGCGGCGCCGTCGTGGGAGGTGGTGTCCGGGCGGATGGGGCGCGGGCTGCGGGGCGGCTGGGTCATCGGGGCTCCTCGGGGCGGCGGCCGGCGGCGGACAGACCGGTGACCAGCTCGACGTGCCGCAGGCTCGGCCCGGCGAGCAGGGCGTGCAGTTCGGTGAAGACGGCCCGCGCCGCGACGGCGTTCCAGTCGGCCGGCAGCAGCGGCTCGGGCAGTCCGGGGTCCAGGTAGGGCAGCCGGCGCCACTGGGTGAGCATCGGGACGTACGCGCGGAACGCCGCCGCCGGACCGGGACCGGCGCCCCGCCCGGGCAGCCCGGCGGCGGCTGGCCGCCACTCGTCGGTGAAGGCCGCGTACTGGGCCTCGATCGCGGGGAGGTCCCACCAGCCGGCGACGGCCGCGCGCAGGTCGGTGAAGCCCGCGTACTCGGCGGACAGGAACAGGTGGACGTAGCCGTCCAGGCCGAGCCGTTCCAGCAGCCGCCGGGCGTCCGGCAGCAGCCGGGCCGGGGCCAGCCAGACGCCGGGGGCGGCGTTGCCGAAGCCGAGCCAGCTGAGCCGGGAGCGCAGGGTGTGCCGGTGGGCGCGCGCGGACTCGGGCACCGAGAAGACCGCGACCACCCAGCCGTCGGAGAGGGCCGCGGGCTCCAGGCTGTGGAAGATCCTGCGGTCGCCCTCCTCGAACACCGGGTCCATCGCGGGAGCCAGCCGGTAGCCGGTCCCGGCGCCGCCGGCGGCCCCGGTTCCGGTGCCGTCCCGGCGTTCCTGGAGCAGGGTGCCGGCCTTCTTGAGCCGGGAGATGGCGGAGCGGACGGCGGGGGCGTCGACGTCCAGCTCGGCCATCAGGGCGATCAGGTCGGCGATCGATATCCAGCCGCCCAGGCGGCGCACGAACTCGCCGTAGACGGTGTGGATCAGTGAGCTCGGCCGGGCGGTGTGCTCCGTCACGGCGGACCTCCCCGTCATGGTGGACCTGCTCCCGGCAGCTGCCGGTGATCATACCGGCGGTGCCCCGGACGGTGCCGCCCCGCGCGGAGGCGGCCCGCCCGGCCCGGGGCCGCGTAGTCCGGGGCCGCGTAGTCCGGGTCCGTGCGGGGCGGGCAGCGCGGGGCGGCACCGGCGGCGTCGGCCCTCCGGAACCGCCGGTGCCGCCTCCGGTCAGGTCTCCCTGTCAGGTCCTCCGGTCAGGTCTCCGCGAACGGTCAGGTCTCCGCGAAGGCGCCGGAGAGCAGGTGCCCGGCGCCGGGGGCGTGGGCCGGCAGGCCGAGCGCGCGCAGCAGCTGGTGCGCGGTGCAGACGGCCGCCGAGACGACCGGCTTGCCGAGCCGCTGCTCGGCCTCCTCGATCGCCCCGAGCGAGGGCAGTTGCACGCACGCCGACAGCACCACCGCGTCGGCCCGGTCGTGGGCCAGCCCGGCCGCGATGGCCGGCAGCTTCGCCGGGTCGTGGGCGGCGACGTCGAGGTTGTCGGGGATCTCCAGGGCCGCGAAGTCGAGCACCTCGATGCCCTCGTGGCCCAGGTAGTCGACGACGGTGCGGGCCAGCGGCCGCAGGTAGGGGGTGACCACGGCCACCTTCCGCGCGCCGAGCGCGTGCAGCCCGGCCACCAGCGCGCCGGCGCTGGTGACCACGGGTGCGGCGGCGCCGTTCTCCTCGGTGCGCCGGTGCAGCCGCCGCTCGGCCTCCCGGTGGTGGCCCGGGCCGGCGCTCATCACGGCGACCAGGCAGGCGTAGCCCAGCACGTCGACCCGGGCGTCCGCGAGCTCGGCCGCGCACCGGTCGGACTCGGCGTCCATGGCACGCAGCTGTTCGGGGGTGACCCGGGTCATCCGCATCCGGCTGGAGTGGAAGGTGAACCGTTCGGGCGCCACCCGCTCGCGGGCGCGCAGCAGGGCGGGGATCTCGGTCTCCATGGTGACGTTGGAGCTCGGGACGATCTGGCCGATCCGGTAGGTCATGGCCATCGGGGGAGCGCCTCCTTCCGTGGTCGGGGTCAGCGGGCGTCGATCACCGGGTTGGCCAGGGTGCCGATGCCCTCGATGGTGGCCTCGACGAGGTCGCCGGGCCGCAGGAAGCAGGGGGGAACCATCGCGGCGCCGACGCCCGGCGGCGAGCCGGTGGCGATCACGTCCCCGGCCTCCAGGGTGACGCCGGAGGAGATGTCGGCGATCAGCCGGGCGATGCCGAACAGCATGTGGCGGGTGTTGGAGTCCTGCCGCAGTTCGCCGTTGACCCGCAGCGAGAGGTCCAGCCGCTGGGGGTCGGGGATCTCGTCGGCGGTCACCACGACCGGGCCGAACGGCGCGAAGCTGTCCTGGCCCTTGGAGAAGAACCACTGGCCGGAGCGGCGCTGGTCGCGGGCGCTCACGTCGTTGACGATGCTGTAGCCGAAGACGTGCCGCCGGGCGTCGGCCTCGCTCACCCGGAAGGCGGGGGCGCCGATGACGACGGCGAGTTCGCACTCCCAGTCGAGCTGCCCGGTGAGGTCGCCGTTGTGCCGGATCGGCCCGCCGGGGCCGGTGACGGCGGTGGACGGCTTGCAGAACAGCACCGGGCGGTCCGGTGGTTCCTGGCCGGTGTCCAGGGTCCGGTGCGACTCGGCGACGTGCTCGACGTAGTTGAGGCCGACGCCGACGATCTTGCCCGGGCGCAGCGGGGCGCTCAGCACCACGTCGGCGAGCGGGCGCACCGCCGCGGGGTGCCGCGGCGCTGCGCCGAGCAGCGCCCGCGCGGTGGCCAGGGCGGGTTCCCCGGCGCGGATCAGTTCCAGCAGGTCGCCGGGCAGGTCGGCACCGGTGGCCGCGGCGAGTGCGGACAGGTCGGCGACCAGGTCGCCGTCGAGCAGGGCGCCGAGCCGCGGCGGGCCGGTGCCGGCGGTGGCGTCCCCCGGGGCGGTGTCCCCCGGGGCGGCGGGCCCGGCGCTGCCGGGGAGGCGGTAGGTCAACAGCTTCACGGGTACGGGCTCCTGGTCACGGGGTGGTGGTGGGCTGGTGCCCGTCGTTCGCCGGGTGGGCCTCCTCGCGGTACAGCCCGAGCGCGTGCATCACCGGGAAGTCGTTGAAGGAGAACAGGCAGGCGTCCTCGCCGGGGTCGAGGTTCTCGTGCTCGTGCCAGGCCCAGGAGGGCACCACGAAGATGTCGCCCTGCTGCCACGCGAAGCGGCGCCCGGCGACCACCGAGACGCCGCGCCCCTTGGCCGCGGTGTACACCACCGAACCGGTGTGCCGGTGCGCCCGGGTGGCCTGCCCGGGGCGCAGCAGCTGGAGGTGGGCGCCCATGGTGGGCATCACCGGGCCGCCGGTGACCGGGTTGGTGTACTCCATGATCACGCCGTCGTACGGCGATCCGCCGGTGGCGCGGGCGAGCCGGGTGAGCGCGTCGTAGCTGGGCTCCCAGGGCCAGCCGAGCAGCGGGGAAAAGGGCCGGCTCCACTTCTCCGAGCCGTACGGCAGCAGGTTGCCGCCGTAGCTGAGCAGCGAGGAGTTCACCACCGGGCCGGGCCGCTGGTGGAGGTCCGGGTGCACCTCGTAGAAGTTGGCGTCGAGCATGTTGACCAGCGGGATGTCCAGGCCGTCCTGCCAGATCACCGGGGCGTCGTCCGACTCGTTGCCGTGCTCGTGCCAGGTGTTGTTGGGGGTGATCGCGAAGTCCCGGGGGCCGACCCGGAGCTTCTGGCCGTCGACGACCGTCCAGGCGCCGGTGCCCTCGTGGACGAAGCGCAGCGCGGCGGCCTGGTGGCGGTGCGCGGTCATCGCCTCGCCGGGGCCCATGATCTGCAGGCCGGTGTACAGGAGTCCGACGGCGGCGCTGAGTTCGCGGCGGCCGGGGTTGACCAGCATGACCACCCGGCGGCCGGCGTCGTCGGCCCGGACCAGCGGGAGCGCCCTGCGGACCAGCGGGCGCAGGTCGGCGTAGCGCCAGAGCACCGGCACCGACCTCGGCTGCGGGTACCACGGCTCGATCTCGTTCGCCACGGTCCACAGCGCACCGGCGTCGGCCTTCTCCAGTTCCTGGTAGTACGCGGTGAGTTCCGGACTGTCGGTGACCCTGGCCCGGCCGATCCGGTCGTCGTCGAAGTCCTGCTGGTCGGTCATCGCTCCTCCTGCGGGGGCTGCTGCTGCGGGGGTTCCCGGACGGGCGTGAGCGGCCGCAGCGGGCGGTCGTCCACGTGCAGCCGGAAGACGTCGAAGCGGTTGTAGTGGCCGAGGATGTCGTGCATCTGCTTGGGCCGGACGCAGCGGCCGAGGTCGATCTCCGCGTAGACGATGCCCTCCTCGTCCACCAGCGGCTCGGTGACCGGGCGTCCGTCGGGGCCGAAGATCCCGGAGAGCGCGCTGCGGGGGCGGGCGAGCCGCGCGCGCAGTTCCGCGTCCTCCCCGGCGATCTCCGCGGCGATCTCCGGGGAGAGCGTCGAGCAGGAGACCACCGTGAAGACCTTGCCCTCGAAGCAGTGCGCGGCGGCGCGCAGCGCGATCGCCTCCGCCATGTCGTAGTCCTCGGGGGCGACGGGCAGTGCGATGTAGGCGGCGGCGTGCACGAGTTCGCCCCGGGCGAGGAGGGTGAAGCGGGCCAGCGGGTTGGTGTTCTCGCCGCAGGCGAGCGCGCCGAGCGGCCCGACGGCCGTGCGGTGGACCAGCAGCGAACTGCCGTCGCCGGGCGTCCAGGTCAGCTTCTCGGCCCAGGTGGGCACCAGTTTGCGGTGCACGCCGAGCAGTTCGCCGTCGTGGCCGATGGTCAGCAGGGTGTTGTACAGCGCCCCGAGGCTGTGCGGGCCGCGCTCGTTGACCCCGATCACCAGCACCACGCCGGCCCGCCGGGCGGCGGCGCGCAGCGCGTCCACGTGCGGGCCCGGCACGTCCACCGAGGCCCGGTACAGGCGCTCGTACCAGGGCGAGCCCTGCACCGGGGTCATCGTCCAGTTCCAGTAGGGGTAGCCGGGGACGAACGCCTCGGGGAGGACCACCAGCGACGCGCCGTTCGCGGCCGCCTCGTGGACCAGCGCGACGGCCTTGTCGATGGTCGCGTCGGTGTCCAGGTAGACGGGGGCGGTCTGGACGGCGGCGGCGGTGAACCGGGGCAGCCGCAGGGCGGCGGCCACGGGGCCGGTCGTCGGCTCGGTCATCGTTGCTCCTCGGATCGGTCCGGACGGTCCTGTCCCGGCCGCCAGCGCCGGTGCACCGGCGGGTCCGGCTCGGGCACCAGCCGCAGCCGGGGGGCCACCCGGTCGGCGGCGGGCCCCGGCGGCCGGCGGCTGCCCGCCGCCCAGGGTTCGGGCCAGCGGGCGCCGGGCCCCTCGTACCCCTGCTCGGCGGCCGCGTGCAGCGTCCACAGCGGGTCGTACAGCTGTGCCCGGCCGACCGCCACGAGGTCGGCCCGCCCGGCCAGCAGCACCGAGTTGACGTCGTCGTGGTGGGAGACCGCGCCGACGGCGACGGTGGGCAGGCCGGTCGCGGCGCGCACCAGCTCGGCGAACGGCGTCTGGTATCCGCGCCCGTACGGCGGCCGCTCGTGCGCCACCACCTCGCCGGTGGAGACGTCCACCGCGTCGGCGCCGCCGTCCGCGAGCGCCCGGCAGATCACGACGGCCTCCGCCTCGGTGGTGCCGCCCGGCGCCCAGTCGGCCGCCGAGATCCGCACCAGCAGCGGCCGCCCGGCCGGCCACACCGCCCGGACCGCCGCCAGCACCTCCAGCGGCAGCCGCAGCCGGTGGGCGAGCGGGCCGCCGTAGCGGTCGGCGCGCCGGTTGGTCAGCGGCGACAGGAAGCCGGAGACCAGGTGGCCGTGGCCGAACTGCAGCTCCAGCGCGTCGAAGCCGGCGCGGGCCGCCCGCCCGGCCGCCGCCGCGAAGGCCGCGGCGACGGCGGCGAGCCGGGCCGGGGCCGCCTCGTGCGGCGGCGGGCCGTCCGGGAGCCACGGCAGCGGCGAGGCCGCCAGGAGCTCGCCCCGCCCCGCGGGCGAGGCCCGGCGGCCGGCGTGGGTCAGCTGGATCCCGACCGGCGTGTCGTTCACCGCCCGGACGGAGTCCAGGAGTTCGCGCCAGGCCGCCTCCTGCCGGTCGCTCCACAGCCCGGGGCAGCCGGCGATCAGGCCCTCCGGCGAGACGGCCGTCATCCCGGCGATCACCAGCCCGGCGCCGCCCAGCGCGTGCCCGGTCAGCTGCGCCCGGTCGAACGCGCTCGGCAGCGCGTCGACGGCCGTGAAGGTGGCCAGCGGCGGCACCACCACCCGGTTGCGCAACTCCAGGGCGGCCAGCTTCAGCGGCCGGAACATCGGCGGCCCCTGCCGGACACCGGAGCCGCCCCCGGACGCGGCGTCCACCGCCTCGACGAACCCGGGGTCCCGGGCCCGCAGGCCGCCGTAGGTGACCCGGCGGCTTCGGGTCAGCAGGTTGAACGCGAACCGGTCCGGGGCCTGACCGGTCCGCCGGCCGACGCCCTCGAACCACTCCAGGCTCGCCTGCGCGGCCCGCTGGGCGGACTCCACCACCGGCCGCCGCTGCGCCTCGTAGGCCGCCGCCGCGTCGGCCACGGTGGGCTGTTCGCGCAGGCTCGCGGCCAGTGCCAGGGCGTCCTCCAGCGCCAGTTTGGTGCCCGAGCCGATCGAGAAGTGCGCGGTGTGCGCCGCGTCGCCGAGCAGCACCACGTTCCGGTGCCGCCAGGTCGCGTTGCGCACCGTGGTGAACCGGATCCAGCGCGAGGCGTTCGGGATCAGCCGGTGCCCGTCCAGGTGGCCGGCGAGCAGTTCCGCGCAGCGCCGGACGCTCGCGGTGTCGCTCTCGCCGCGCGCGAACTCCCGGGCGGCGAGGGCCTCGAACCCCGCCCGCCGCCAGACGTCCTCGGCGGCCTCCACGATGAACGTCGACCGCGCGGCGCTGTACGGGTAGGCGTGCACCTGCAGCACGCCGAAGTCGAAGCGCTCGACGACGAAGGTGAACGCGTCGAGGACCCGGTCGGTGGCGAGCCACATGTACCGGCAGTGCCGCTCGTCGAGCTCCGGCCGGAAGGCCGCGGCGAACGCGGCCCGGGTCGACGAGTGGACGCCGTCCGCGGCGACCACCAGGTCGTACTGCTCGGCGAGCCGGGCGGCCGGCGGCGCGGGCGTGCGGTAGCGGACGTCCACCGCCAGCTCCGCGCAGCGGCGCTGCAGGATCGTGCGCAGCCGGTTGCGGTCGAGGGCGGCGAAGCCGTGTCCGCCGCAGGTGCGGACCTGGCCGGCGTAGCGGACGTCGATGTCGCTCCAGCGGGCGAACTCCGCGCTCATCGCGGCGAACACCCGGGGGTCGGCGTCCGCGATGCCGTCCAGGGTCTCGTCGGAGAAGACCACCCCGAAGCCGTACCCGTCCTCGCGGCCGTCCCGTTCGAAGACGGTGATCTCGCGCCCCGGGTCCAGCCGCTTGGCCAGCGCGGCGAAGTAGAGCCCGCCCGGGCCGCCGCCGATCACCGCGATCCGCCCGGCGGTTCCGCGCCCGCCGGTCACCGGATCACCTCCGGCTCCTGCCGGCCCGCGGCGGCCAGCGCGCGGCGCACCGGCTCCGGCCACGGCTCGGCGCTCCGCTCGTGCGGCGCGGAGTGCACCACCGACATCCGCCCGCTGGCCGCCAGGCCGTGCGGCCCGTGCACCTCGAAGGCGTAGTGCAGCGAGGAGCCGCCGACCCGCTCGACCCGCAGCTCGGTGCGGACCACGTCGCCGAACCAGAGCCGCTCGCGGTAGTCGGCCTCGAAGTGCACCCGGGGGATCCGCCCGAACAGCCCGTCCAGGCCCAGCCGGCGCAGCAGTGTCGCCTCCGCCGCCTCGGCCCAGCGCTGGACGGCGGAGAAGTGGTAGTGCCCGGCCGCGTCGGTGTCCGACCACTCGACCCGCCGCTCGGTGCTCACGCTGGCCGGGGCCGGGCGGGCGTCCGCCGCGGCGGGCGCCGCAGCCACCCCGGCGGCGTGCCGCCGCAGTTCGGCGCGTGCCAGCTTCCCGGTCGCGGTGCGCGGCAGCCGGGCGACGAACTCCACCGCGCGGGGGTACTTGTAGGGCGCGATGGCGCGCTTGACGTGGTCCTGGAGCTCCTGGACGGTCCCCGGCCCCGCCGCCACCCCCGCGCGGAGCACCACGTACGCCTTCACCACGGTGCCCCGCCGCTGGTCCGGCGCCCCGACGACGGCGCAGTCCACGACGTCCGGATGCTCGGTGAGCGCCTGTTCCACCTCGGGTCCGGCGATGTTGTAGCCGGCCGAGACGATCATGTCGTCGGTGCGCGCCTGGTACCAGAAGTAGCCGTCGGCGTCGCGGACACAGGTGTCACCGGTGAGGTTCCAGCCGTCCCGGACGTACTCGCGCTGGCGCTCGTCCCGCAGGTAGCGGCAGCCGGTCGGGCCCTTGACGGCGAGCCGTCCGGGTTGCCCGTCGGGCAGCGGCCGGCCCCGGTCGTCCAGTATCGCGGCCCGGTAGCCGGGCACCGGGAGTCCGGTCGCGCCGGGGCGGACGGCGTCGTCCGCGGCGGAGATGAACACGTGCAGCAGCTCGGTGGCCCCGATGCCGTTGATCAGCCGCTGTCCGGTCGCCGCCCGGAACGCCTCCCAGACGCTCGCCGGCAGGTGCTCACCGGCCGACACGCAGCGCCGTACGCCCGCGAGCCGGCCGGCCAGCCCGGCGGCGAGGATCGCCCGGTAGGCCGTCGGCGCGGTGAACAGCACGCTGACGCCGTGCCGCCGGACCTGCTCGGCGAGCTGTTCGGGGCCGGTCTGCTCCAGCAGCAGGGCGGCGGCGCCGGCCCGCAGCGGGAAGACCACCAGGCCGCCGAGTCCGAAGGTGAAGGCGAGCGGCGGGGTGCCGCCGAAGAGGTCGTCGGGGGTCGGGCGGAGCAGGTGGCGGGAGAAGGTGTCGGCGTTGGCGAGCACGTCGCGGTGGAAGTGCAGGGTGGCTTTGGGGCGGCCGGTGGTGCCGGAGGTGAAGGCGATCAGGGCGACGTCGTCGGCGGCGGTGGCGACGGCCTGGAAGGGGGCGCCCGGGGCCAGGCCCGCGGGGCCGGCGGGGCCGTAGGGCACGACGGTGAGGCCGGGCGTGGCGGCCCGTTCCAGCTCGCTCAGGAAGCGCTCGTCGCAGAGGGCGACGACCGGCCGGGCGATCTCGTGCACGGTGCTCAGCTCGCCCGACCGCAGCAGTGGCACGGTGGCCACGGCCACCCCGCCCGCCTTCAGTACTCCGAGCCAACAGGCCACCAGCCAGGGCGCGTTGGGGCCGCGGAGCAGCACCCGGTTGCCCGGTACGATCCCGAGCCGCCCGGTCAGCAGCCGGGCCACCGCGTCGGCGTGCTCACGCAGCTCGCCGTACGTCCACGCGCCGCCCGGTGTGACCAGGCAGCGGCGGTGCGCGCCGTACCGCCCGATTGTCGCGTCGAGCAGTTCATGGGCGCAGTTGAGCCGGTCGGGATAGGCCAACTCCGGTAATTCGAAGATGAGTTCGGGCCACTGGTCGAACGGCGGAAGGTTGTCGCGACAGAACGTGTCCACGTGCGCAGAGGGAGAGAGCTCCATGGGCGGGCCACCTCATCGGGCGAGCGGGAGTGAGGCAAGTATCGCGCTTCGGTGACGCCAGTCAAGAGAGCTATACAAACATCCGGGTGACGCTCCCGGCCGGGGCCGGTGCTGCGCCGCCGGGAGCGGGGGCGGGTGGGATCGGCGGGAGCGGGCGGGGCGCGAGCGGCCGCGCCACCGGCCGGACACCGCGCGCCCCGGCAGTGCGGTGGCTCAGCGGCTCAGCGGCTCAGCGGCGGGTCCGGCCGGCGAGGAAGGCCAGCGCCGCCTCGGCGGCGTTGGCGCCGCACATCCCGTGCACGCCCGGACCGGGCGGGGTGGCGGCGGAGCAGAGGTAGTGGCCGGGCACCCCGGTGGCGTAGGGGTGCAGGGTGGGCCGGGGGCCGAACAGGAGCCGGCGGACGTCCTCGGCGCCGGTCATGATGTCGCCGCCGACGAAGTTCGGGTTGTCCGCGGCGAACCCGGCCGGAGCGCGGACGGCGAGGCCGACGACGCGCTCCCGGAAGCCGGGGGCGAAGCGCTCGATCTGCCCGACGACCGCCTCGGTGGCATCGCCGTCGTAGCCGTGCGGCACATGGGCGTAGCTCCACACCGGGTGCACGTCGCCCACCGACCGCCCGGGGTCGGCCAGGTACTGCTGGCCGACCAGGACGAACGGCCGGTCCGGCATCCGGCCCGCCGCGACGGCGCGTTCGGTGGCGGCGATCTCCGCGAAGGTGCCGCCGAGGTGGACGGTGCCGGCCCGGCGGGCGGGCCCGGCCGTCCAGGGCACCCCGGCCTGGACGGCGAAGTCGACCTTGAAGGCGCCGGGCCCGTGCCGGAAGCGGCGGTAGGCGCGGGACACCCGGGGCGGCAGCCGGTCGCCGAGGATGCCGGCGACGGCACAGGGCGCGAGGTCGTACAGCACCAGGTCGGCGGGCGGGATCCGGTCCGGGGAGCCGACCCGGACACCGGTCTCGACGGTGCCGCCCAGCTCGGCGAGCAGTGCCACCAGCGCCCGGCTGATCGCCCCCGAGCCGCCCGCCGCGACCGCCCAGCCGTGCCGGTGCCCGGCGGTCAGCAGCCCCAGTCCGACCGCCGCGCTGAGCGGCCGGTCCAGTGGCCGGAACGCGTGCGCCGCCGCGCCGCCGAACAGGGCCCGCGCCCGTTCGCCGCTGAACGTCCGGGCCAGGACGTCGGCCGGGAGCAGCGCGGGCAGTCCGAACCGGGCGAGCCGCAGCGGGTGGCGGGGGGGCCGCGCCAACGGGCGCATCAGGTCGTCGGCGAGCCGGTCGTACCCCGCGACCGGCCCCTCGAACAGCCGCCGCCAGCGCGCGCCGTCCGCCCCGCCGAGCCCGGCGGCGGTCTCGGCGACCGAGCGGTGCAGGACGCCGGCCGTGCCGTCGTCCAGCGGGTGCGCGCAGTCCACCTCGGGCAGCCGGAACTCCAGCCCGAACCGCTCCAGGCCGAGACCCCGCAGGAACGGCGAGCCGGCCGTCATCGGGTGCACGGCCGAGCAGTGGTCGTGCAGCAGCCCCGGCACGACCGCCTCGCCGCTGCGCGCCCCGCCGCCGGCCTCCGCGGCGGCCTCCAGCACCGTCACCCGGACCCCGGCCAGCGCCAGCCGGACGGCGGCGGCGAGCCCGTTCGGCCCGCCGCCGACCACCACCGCGGTACTCATGGGACCAGCATCCCGCACACCCCGGCCGCCGCGCCCGCCGGGCCCGGCCGCGCGGCGGTGCCTGCGCTCCCGGTGCGGAGGAGCGTCAGCCGTCGGTGAGGCTCCGGCGGAGGAGGGGCAGCAGCCGGTCCCAGTGGAGCCGGAGCCCGGCGGGGTCGAAGGCGTCGGTGTCGGACATGGTGAACCCGTGGACGGTGCCGGGGTAGATCTCGGAGGTGTGCACCACGCCCGCGGCCGCGAGCGCCAGGTTGAGCCCGCCGAGCGCCTCCGGCGTCAGGTCGCCCGCCGCGTGGCCGAGGTGGACCTCGGCGGTGATCGCGGAGAGGAGGCGGTGCAGGTCGTCCCCGGTGGCGCCGACGGGTCCGTGGAAGCCGGCGACGGCGGCCACCCGCCCGGGGTGCGCCGCGGCGGTGCGCATCGCCAGGAGGCCGCCGAAGCAGTACCCGGTCACCGCGACCGCTCCGGGCCGCACCTCCGGCCGGCCGGCGAGGAAGGCGAGGAAGTCGTCGGCGTCGCTCAGGACGCGGTCGGGGGTGTGCGCCTCGATCAGCGGCATCAGCCGGGCCAGCAGCGCGGGGCGGGTCCCGGCGTCGATGTGCGCCGGAAGCCCGGTCACCGGCGCCGGGCCGTGCCGGTGGAAGACGTTGGGCACGAGCACGGCGTAACCGTGCCCGGCGAGTTCGCGCGCGAGTTCCCGCAGGGCGGGCCGGTCGCCGAACGCGTCCGGGTACATCAGCACCCCGGGGTGCCGCCCGCCGTCGTCGGGGAGGGCGAGGAAGCCGTCGGCCGGACCGGCCGCGGTGGGGATCTGCACCGTCGAGAGGGGAATGGCGGATCTTCCTTCCTGGGTCCGCTCGGGAACGCCGGTGCCACCGGCGGTTCCCGGCGTGAACGAACGTATGCCGGGGGCCGGCCGGGCGCAATGGCCGGCCGTGCGCAATGGGCGGGCGGCGGGTGCGCCGCGCCCGGCCCCCGGTCTACAGGCAGATCCAGCAGTAGAGGTCCTCGTCCGCCTCCCGGGCGCGGCGGGCGAGCGCGGACAGCTCCTCGACCAGCGGCCGCAGCTCCTCGCCGTCCTCGTCGGACAGTTCGTCCGCCGCCTCGGCCCACCGGTCGCAGACGTCCGGCAGGTCGGCGGCCGGCAGGTCCGCCAGGGTGTCCCGCGCCGTGCGGCCGAGCCGTACGACCCACGGCCCGGTCGCCCAGGGATCGTCCTCGTCGGCCGGGCCCTCGCGGCCGGGCGGGGGCGTGGCCGGCCAGACCGGAGTGGTTCCGGCGAGGTCGGTCCGCCAGGCCACCCGGCGGACGCTGGCGATCAGTTGGCCCAGGACGACGTCCGGGTCCACGCCCTTGGCCTCCACGCCGTCGAACACCGGGTGCGCGCCCCCGACCAGCGGATCGCCCTCGTCGCCTTCGACCGCGGTGACGACGACGGCGTCCCCGGCCGCGCGGAAGTAGTCGGTCAGCACGCCCATGGACGGCTCCTCTGTTCGGTGGTCCCGGTGCACGCACAGTGGATCAGGTGCCACCGACAGCGGAGCGCGCGGGCCTGGGCCACGCCCCCGCGCTGAACGGGTGAACGGCCTCCGGGGAGGCGTTTCGTCCGCGAACCGACGGTGCGGTGCCGTGTAACTTCCGGTGTCGATCGGTCCGTTGCGTCCCGCCGGCCACAACGGTGCCCGGCCCGCGTCCCTCCCCACCCACCCCCCGGAGGACACATCCCCATGCGCTCCCGTAACCTCGCGGCCCTCGCCCTGGCCGCGGCCCTGCTGGCGACCGGCACGGTCGGCGTCCAGAGCGCGTCCGCCGACGCCGCCGAATGCCCCCGCGAGCAGTACCGTCCGACCGCCGACGACCTGGCCAAGTACTACTGCGGCTTCAAGGAGTTGGGCCCGAAGACGCTGCCGGGCAACCTCGGGCACCTGCTCGACGGCTACGCCCGCTTCGGCGGCCTGCGGCCGGGACAGTTCCTCTCCTGGTACCGCGACGGCCTCGACTGGAAGTACCCGGGCGACGACGGCTTCCGCGACGTCGACGGCTCGGTCGACCGGGCCGACACCAGGATCGCGGTGGACACCAGGCTCGACCGCTTCGGTTCCCCGGACGGCCGCTACCTCTCCCGGGCGGGCACCTCGTTCCCGAAGCGGGCCCTCCCGCCGGACAGCCTCAACCCGGTCCCCGGCGCGACGGGGGCGGAGGAGGACAGCTACCACTGCTACGTCGTGCTCAAGCAGTTCGACGCCGAGCAGGGCCGCATCGCCTCCGCCTTCGCCCAGCCCGGCGACGGGGTCCAGCAGTACCTGAACGATCGGCTCAAGCCGGTCGACCTGGGCTCGGACCGCTTCTCCGTCACCAACCTGGTGAAGCACGGCTACCTGGAGGCCAGGAGCAGCGCCACCTGTCTCGACGCCTGACCCGCTCTCCGCCGCGCGGCCCCCGCCCCGCCCGCCCCGCTCAGCCGCCGTCGGCCGGCCCGGCGGGGTGGGCGAGGCGGTGGGCGAGGACGAGGGCGTCGCCCGTGTACACGTGGAGTGTCGTCCCGCCGCCCGGATCCGGCTGTCGGCCGGGCACGGCGGTGAACCCGGCGGCCACCTCGTCGCCCAGCAGGCCGAGTACGGCCGGGTCGACGGCGACCACCACCGGGGGATCCTCCGGCAGGTTCACCGCGAGGGCCGCCCGCCGGATCAGTTCCCGGGTCCACGGTCCGTGGTCGGCCCCGGCCCCGGCTTCGGCCCCGGCCCCGGAGAGGAGGGCCAGGTAGACCGTGGTCCGGCGCCGGACCTGCTGGGCCTCCAGGCGTTCGCACAGGTACGTGATGACGCTCCCGGCGGTCGCGAGGTCGTCGGCCGATCCGTGGACGTGCAGCAGGTGGTCCGGCCCGTCACCCGCCGTCCGGGCGGTTCCGGCCGGGGCGCCCAGGGCGCCGCGCAGGATCGCCGCCACCGTGCGGGCGTGCGCGGGGACACCCACGCTCACGTGGACGGCCAGGTGCACCGACTCCGCCGGCCGGCCGCGCCCGAGCAGCTCGGACAGATCGGCGAGGGCCGTCCGTTCGCCCGTGGTGACGACGGTGCCGGGCCGGTTCCGCTCGCGGTCGATCTCGGACCGGAGGCCGCGCAGGAACCCCGCCGTGCCCGCCGGGTCCTCCTCCCGGCGCAGGGCGGGGAGCACGTCGCGCACCACCCCGGCCAGGTCGGCGAAGCGCCGGCCGCGGGCCAGGAGGGTCGTCAGCGGCGCCGCCAGGGCGAGGGCGGCGCCGGTGCCGGAGTGCAGGGCGGCGTGCCGGATCAGCGGGACCAGGACCGGCCGTTCCGCCTCCAGCCAGGAGAGGACGCCCCCCGAGGGGCGGGAGCGCGTGGCGGAGGGCCCCGGGCCGAGGTCCGCCAGCGCGGCCTCCAGCATCGAGCGGTAGTGCGCGAGCAGGCGGCCGACGGCCTCCGCGCGTTCCCCGGTGTACGCGTTGCCCAGCTCGGTCGCGAGCAGTGCGATGAGCGGACGGAGCCGCCACTGTCCCCAGGTGGGGGCGTCGACGAGATGGGTGAGGGCCAGCCTCCCCAGCAGGTCCTCCGCCGTGGACGCGTCCAGATCGGCGAGGCGGGCCGCGGCCTCGGTGGTCACCACCCGGTGCGGGAAGGCGGCCAGCAGGCGGAACAGACGGGCCTCGCCGTCCGGGAGCTGCCGGACGTGCGAGGCCAGGGCCGCCCGTACGCTCCGGCCCTCGCGGCCGAGTCCGTCGAGGCGGGAGCGGGGGTCGGTCAGCCGGTCGACCAGGGACGCGGGCGGACGGCCGGGGCTGTCGGCCAGCAGGTCGGCGCAGATGGTGAGGGCCAGCGGCAGCCCGTCGCACAGCTCGGCGAGGGCCCGGGCCCGGTCGGGTGCCTCGGCGATGCGCCCGTCGTTCCCCCGGAGCCACCGCAGGCGCTGGTCCAGCAGCGCGACCGAGTCCTCGGTGGAGAGCACACCGACGTCGTACAGCAGTGCGTCGAGCGACAGTGTGCTCCGGGCGCTGACGAGGGCGGTGACGGTGCCGCCCACCGGGAGCAGCGGCCGGACCTGGGCGGCGCTCGCCGCGTTGTCGAGGACCAGCAGGACGGGCCCGTCCTGCCGGGAGAGCGAGATCAGACAGTTCCGGTAGAGGACGAGCCGGTCCTCCGGACCCGTCGGGACGGCCGCCGGTGCGACCCCGAGGGCGCGCAGCAGGACGGTCAGCGCCTGCTGGGCGGTGAGCGGGGAACGCGTGCCGTTGCCCGCCAGATCGAGGTACATGACCCCACCGGGGTACCAGCCGTGCGTCATGACCCGGGCCGCGATCTGGAGGACGAGTTCGGACTTCCCGACGCCGGGAGGGCCGGACACCAGGGCCGTGCGGTAGCCCCGGGCGCCCCGGTCGACGGGCCCCACGAACCTGGTCAGGTCCGCGAGTTCCTTCTCCCGGCCGACGAAGACGCCGGATCTGGGAGGCAGGGGTGTCGTCAGCCCGAACTGGGTGGTCCGGTGCTCCACGGCGCCGGTCCGGCCGGCGGCCCCGTCGGCGGAGCTCCCGGGGGCGTCGTCCCGGGGGTCGGGCGCGGCGGCGCCGTCGGTCAGCGCTGCCGCCACCTCGGCGTCCAGGTCGCGTGCGGCCAGCAGGTCCGGGACGCGCGGCAGCCGCTGGGCCAGACGCCGGAGGGCGCGCTCCTGCTGGGGGTTCCCGGGGTCGTGCATCCCGCCCAGCCGCTTCGTCAGCTCCTCGAACACCTCGTCCTCCCCGAGCGGTCGCACCGGGACGATCCGGGCCACCGGGTGCCGCCAGGAGCCGACCGTCCCGGTGGTGACGACGACGCCGCCCCGGCCGTGCCGGGGGAGGAAGAAGGGGAGCTCGAAGCCGTCCGCCCAGGCCCCCCTCGGCACGCCGTCGAGGACGAGGAGCCAGTCCCGGTGCCGGGCCAGCTGTGCCCACAGCCGGTCGAGCGAGGCCTCGGTGAACGGGGAGCCGTCCGGGGAGAGGGCGTCCCAGAGCTGCCGGAACCTCAGTTCCAGGACGCCGGGCCGGCGCATGTCCACCCAGTGGACGAACGAGTGGCGCGCGCCGTGCTCGCGGACGTACTCCTGGACGAGCCGCCGGCGCCCCGTTCCGTCGGCCCCGGCGAGGACCACCAGGGTCGGCCGGTCCGGCCGGGACTCCTCCGGCCGGCCGGGCGACAGGGCGTCCGCCAGTACCGCCAGTTCGCGGCGCCGGCCGATCACCGCCGGCGGGTCGGGCGGGCTCTTGACGGGCGGCACCGGGGTCAGCAGGTCGCGTCTGAGCACCGGTCGGCCGGGATCGTCCGACGTCTCCGGCAGCCCGGCCTCCTCCGGCGCGCCCGAGGTGCCCGACGCATCCGAGCCGCCCGTGGGGTTCGAAGCGTCCGGCACCCCGGACGGCGTCCGTTCGACCGCCTCGGCGAGCCGCGCCGCCACCTCCTTGTACCGCCCGCCCGCACCCGCCAGCACCGCCACCGCGACCTCCGCGAACGGCAGGCTCTGCTCCGGCAACGGGGCGCCGGCCCCGCCGGCCGTGGCGAGCGCACGGAAGTCCAGCGTCCCGCCGAAGGTCGCCGCGACCCGGCCGGACACCTTGGCGAGGACGTGGGCCAGCACGTGGACGGACTCGGCACGGGTCAGCTCGGCGAGGAGTTCGTCGCGCACCCCGGGCCGGAAGTCGTAGACCTGCTCGTCGGGGTCCTCGGTGGACCCGCCGCGGGGTTCCAGCAGGCCGGAGACGAACAGCTCCGCGAGGTCCGTCTGGCCGGACTCCGGCACGGTGGCCCGCTGGACCAGCCGCATCACCGGCAGGCTCAGCGGTGCCGCCGCCAGGTGGCAGGTCAGCCGGTACGCCGTCGGCGAGCTGCCGGCCCGGAAGCGGGAGACGCGCTCGGCGGGGCCGGTCTGGTCCTCCGCGGGGCCGGTCGGCCGCGGCGGGCGCGGTACGCCGTCGATCGGGGAGGCCAGCATCGGGGTCCAGCCGGAGGCACGGCCGGAGGTGAGTCCGGCCCACGGGGCGAGCCAGTCGGCGGCGACCTCCAGGACGGGCAGCCAGCGGACCCGCGCCCGCTCCTCGGCGCCCCGGGCACCGCGCGGGATCCCTGGGAGCGCGGCCTCCGAGCGGAACTCGGGGATCGGCCGGTTGACGCCGGACGCGCGTGCCTCCACGGGCAGCGTGCGCAGGGCGGTGCGGTGCCACAGGCGCCGGGGCAGCACCTGGAGCACCGCCGTCGGCCGGGCGGTCACGGCGGCGGCCAGGAAGCCGGGCAGCGCGTCCCCGTACCAGGCCGGTCCGACGCCGTCGGTCAGGACGAGCAGGATCCGGCGGCCGGCCGGGTCCTTCAGCGGGCGCGCCCAGTCCGCCGCGGTGGTGGGGCGGGGGGCCGGCCGGCAGCGGCGCAGCCGGCGGAACCGCGCGAGCGTGGGGACCTCCCCGTCGGTGCCGAGCGCCCAGCCGCGGACGTCGGCGAAGGCCCCGTGCCGCTCCAGCAGGGCGTACAGCTCGCCGGCCAGCCGGTACCAGACCGCCATGGTGACGCCGGTGTCCACCAGCAGGTCGACCGAGAACGACGGCCGCCGGCCGGGGCTGTGGACGGGGACGGGGAAGTTCGCCTCGGCGCTGGCCTCGGCGGTCGCCTCCTCGTCGAGGGCCGACCGCCCCGGGGCGTCGACCAGCCGTCGCAGCGGCCGCAGCGCCCGGGCGAGGTCGAGCGAGCCGTCGAGCGCGGTGGGCTGGGTGACCAGGACGGTGTGGCCGCCGCCCGGGCCGCCGTTCCCGGGGCCGGTGGCGCCACCGGCCCCGGGAACACCGCCGTGCTGGTAGAACAAGGCCCGCGGTCCGACGGTCAGCCCGTGCTCCTCCGAGCGGGTCCCGGAACGGTGCGGCGAGGAGTCCGGAAGGGCCTGCTCCGCGGACTGCGCGCCGTCGACGGCCGACGGCTCCCCGCCTCCGGCGGGCGGCGGCACCTCCCCGGGGGCCGGCGCCGGGCCGAGACCGGCCAGTCCCGCGATGTACAGGACGTCCGCGAGGTCGTCCGGCGTCGGAGCCCCGCCGTCCGCGGGGGCGAGCAGACCGGCGAGCGCGGCCCTCAGGCCTTCCTGGGCGGACGGGGTCATGGCCCGCTCAGCTCTCGTTGAGCGGTCGGAGCAGCACGTCGTGGAGGATCGCGTGCCCCGGCTCGCCGTCCGGGACTCCGCGCCGGAGCATCAGCAGCGCGTTGAGCAGCTGGTCGTTGGCCAGCTGCGCGCCCTCGTCCTGCTGGCGGCGGAGGAACTCGGTGATCAGCGCGGCGGTCGCCGGGTGGGCCGCCGCCTTCTTGCCGAGGTGGGCGGCGACCATCGCGGTGAGCCGCTCCGCGTTCGGCGGCGGGATCTCCAGGCGCACGCAGCGCCGCAGCAGCGCGGCGGGGAACTCGCGTTCGCCGTTGCTGGTCAGCATGACCAGCGGGAACTGCGAGCAGCGCACGACACCGCCCTGGACCTCCGCCGTCCCGCCGTGGTCGGCCGTGCCGATCCGCCGGACACCGGAGCCGAGCCGGACCAGCTCCGGGATCTCGAACTCGCCTTCCTCGAAGACGTTCAGCAGGTCGTTCGGCAGGTCTATGTCGCTCTTGTCCATCTCGTCGATCAGGAGCACCCGGGGCGTCCGCCAGGGCAGCAGGGCGGTGCCGAGCGGGCCGAGACGCAGGAAGCTCCCGATGCCGGGGGGCCGTTCCGCGGCGCCGGTCTCCTCGCCCTGCGGGTCCGGGGCCGCCGTGGCTCCGTCCGGTCCGGCCGGCCCGCTCTCGACGGGCGCCGGGTCCGGCTCGCCCTTGGTCGACCGGATCGTCAGTTCCACGGAGGTCACGGCCCGCCGCCCGCCTGGCCGGGCGGGCCCGGTGGGTTCGCCCGGCGGCGTCGCCGGGGGGTTCACCGGGCCGGTCTCCCACTGGAGCCTGGCCTCCCGGTACAGCCCGGCCTCGTGCAGCCGCCCGATCGCGTCGTAGCTGTACAGCCCGTCGCGCAGGGTGGACCGGCTGGTGATCGGCCAGCGCAGCACCGGCCCGAGGCCGAGCTCGCGGGCGACCGCGTAGGCGAGTGTCGACTTGCCGACACCGGGCTTGCCGGTGATGAGCAGCGGGCGCCGCAGGTGCAGGGCGAGGTTGACCAGCTGCACCTCCCGTTCGTCCGCGCGGTAGGCGGCGGCCTGCCGGGTCCGGCCGAGCCGGCGGGCCGTCACGGTCGTGGCCGGCGGCAGTTCCAGGTCGGGGCCGCCCGGGTGGTCGAAGGCGCGCCAGTCGGGCGCCGCGGGGAGTCTGGTGATCGCGTCGTGCGGGACACCGGTGCCCCGGTAGATCCACCAGTCCTCGGCCATGTCTGCTCCTGCCTCGCTGCGGGTCGTCCCGGGCCGGTGGGTCTGGCCGCTCATCCCATCATCCCCGGAAAGGGGCTGTCCTGGTCCGGATCGACACAATTGGGGTCCTCGTAAAGGAGGGTGACGTCGTGTTGCGGATCCGGACCGCGCCCGCGGAGCTTCACGCGGTAGCGGTGGACGGTGTCCGGCAGGTCGGTGAGCCTGGCCGGCGGGTGCTTGCGCAGGGCGTCGAGAAGAGTGCCGGAGCCGCCGGCCACCCGGCGCCAGATCAGCGCGGGCAGCCCGTCGACGTACATCGCGTCGTTCACGGCGTGCTGGACGTCGGTGTGGAGCTGGTCGTACGGCACGTCGAGGCCCAGGCAGGCGAGGGCGGGCCGGTCGTTGAACCAGTCGGCCAGCTTGGCGGTGTCCGTGGGGTCCAGCGGGGGCCAGCCGATCCCGCTCAGCACGTCGGCGGGGTCGGGACCGGCGGCCGGGTCGCCGAGGCCGTCCCACCGCTCCTGCCAGAAGCCCTGGTTGAGGAAGGGGTCGGTGTACCGCTCCAGCGAGCGGACCACCACCGGGTGCAGATGGCCGAGCGGTCGTCCGGTGCTGCCGGGGCACCACCACTCGGCCGGGTGGCCCAGCATCGGGCGGGGGAGCAGGAACTCGACCCGGACCGCCTTTCCGCGGATGTCCCGGGTCAGTTCCGTCCAGCGGGCGAGCGTCTCGCTGCCGACGGTGAGCAGCTTGCTCTCGGAGACCGACTCGGTGGCCGGGAGGCCCTGGACACGCTGGAAGCGTCCCCCGGCGAGCGGCTGGTGGTAGTAGGCGAGACGCAGGCGGTACTGGGCCTCGGGGGCGTGTTCCGGGGTCTCCTCCTCCAGGCGGATCTGGAGGATCAGCCGGTCCGCGGCCGGGGCGGTCTTCGCCGGTCCGGGCTTTCCGAACCTGGCCACGAAGGCCTTCAGCCGTGGGAGGGCGGCGCACCGGGTGGCCTGCTCGTCCTCGCCGAGCGACTCCAGGAAGGCGGTGAGCGGGCCGATGACGTCGGGATCGCGCCGGTCGACGAGGCGCCCCAGGAGTTGCGGCAGGCTCTCCTGACCGGTGAGGTTGCGCAGCCCGCTGGTGTTCGCGGGCACGTGACGGTGCAACCCGGAGAGCGCCGGCAGGCGGTGCAACTCGGCGGCGACCGGGAAGAGCTCGTCGACGAACGCTTCGGGGTCGTGGGTCGTCAGCTGGACGGTCAGGTCCAGCCAGGCCAGGGCGCGGTCGTGCGGTATCAGGAGGGGCAGTGCGGCGCCCAGTGCTTCCAGCGCCGCCACGGGGTCCTCCCGGTTCGCGATGGCGTCGACCAGGTTCCTGACGTGGGTCCGCGCCTCCCCGTGCTCCGTGACGGTGGCGGCGAAGCCGCCCATCCCCGGCGACTGTTCCATCGCGTCGAGGAGCGCCAGCCGGAAGGCCAGCCCGCGCCTGCCGAGGCAGCCGAGCAGGACGTCGGTCAGCAGCTGGTCCGCCTCCCGGGCCCGAGGCCTCGGTGCGGCCGCGGGCCCGCTCACGCCGTTCCCCGGCCGCCGACCGCCCGTTCGACGAGCGGGCGCAGCTTCCTGAGCGCCTGGTCCTCCGGGGCCAGCTCGGCCAGCGCGTCGACGATCGCCCGCAGGGCGTTCGACTCCTCCCAGGGATTGGCCCGTTCCGTCCAGAAGCTCCGGCACCGGGTCACGATGGCGTGCAGGTGCAGCCGCGCGTCGGCGTGCTCGTCCGCTCCGAAGGGGTACGGCAGGCCGAGGATCCGGCCCATGGCCGTCAGCATCGCGAACCGCCCGGCGGAGTTCTGCAGAATCCCGAAGGTCATCAGGACGGTCACCAGCTCACCGTCGGTCGGAGGCGGCCCGGCCGGCGGTGCGGCGGAACCGAAGGCGATGCCGGCCCGGTCGAGCACGGCGGCCAGGGCGGCGGCCGGGGTGTACCAGCCGCCCTCGTCCGCGTCGTAGGACCGGCTGCCCTTGAGCACCCCGCGGACCAGCCCGTCCGGGTCGGCGAGCAGGCTGCCGCTGTGGCCCTTGCGGATGCCGTCACCGCTCACCCTGACGTAGTCGGCGGCCGGGCCGACGACGCGCAGCACGAGGGTGTCGGGCCGGGCGGTGCCCTGGTCCGGGGTCTCGGTGGAGAAGCCGATCGCGGTGAGCCGGGTGTCCGGTTCGGCGCCGCCGGTCGCCAGCCGGACCGTGGGATGGCCGGTCCAGCCGGGGACCGGCAGCAGCGCCAGGTCGGGGAACGGGTGGAAGAGCGTGCCGTCACCGGACTCCGGGAACAGCCGCACGCCCCCGGCCGGGACGGTGCGCGCCCCCGAGGCGTGCCGGAGCACGACCTCGGACGAGTCGCGCCGCGCGTCCAGGAGGACGTGCGCGGCGGTGACGGCGAGGCCGGGCGCCACCAGGAACCCGCAGCCGGCGAACTCGCCGGCGACCTCGACCATGACCGCGCAGGCACGAAGGGCCTCCGCCCCGGCGAGGCCGAGCGGTGCGGTTGCGCTCACTCGGCGCCGGCCGTGCCGGGCAGGGCGGCGGGCTGCGCCGCGGACGGCTGCCGGCGGCGCTCGGCGAGGTCCCAGGAGAGCCGCACGGTGAGCCCGGCCTCCCCGCCGGCCTCGGCGATCACACCGAGCAACTGGCCCGACTTGACCGCGAGTTTGAGGCCGAACTCGACCTCGAAGGAGTCCGGCGAGCCGGCCGCGTCCTGGGCGATGCTCTCGGCCGCCCAGCGGCCCACGCCCTGGACGGTGGCGCGCACCTGGTCGAGGGTCAGTGCGACGGCCTCGCCCAGCTGCCCGGTTGCCCGGCGGGCACCGCCGCCGAGCCGGGCGTCTCCGAAGTCCCGTTTGGGCGGACCGCCGTCCGGCTGCTGGAAGTTCACCTCGCCGATCACCTCGGCCCGGACGGTCGTGCCGTCCCCGAGATCGATCGTCACCGTTTCGGCCATGCGCGCCCGCCCCTGTGGAAAATCCGCCCCGACGATTCATCAGAATACCGTTCCCCCTTGGTGATTCGGGCGGTTCGGCCGAATAGCCCCTTGCGGTCGGCGGGTACGTCCGCCTCGGCGCGTCCGTCCCGGCCCCGGCGGCCGTGACGCACCGGACGCCGCGGTGGTCCCTCAGACGTCGCTCGGCAGCGGCCGCGGGATCCGGGACGGCGGCGGGGTGCGGGGGTGGGCGGGCAGCGGCAGGTCCAGGCAGTCGCCGGAGCCGGCGGGCAGGGCGAGCGCCCCGGCGGCCTCCGGCGGGAGGTCGCGGAGGCCGAGCAGGCCGGCCGAGAGCCGGGCGGTCGCGCGGTGCCAGTCCGGTATCCGCCGCATCAGGGTGTGGCCGGTGCCGACCACGGTGTAGCCGCAGACCCGGGCCCCGGCGGCGCGCCCGCGGGCGGCGAAGGCACGGGTGTCGGCGGGGGAGGTGATCCGGTCGAGGTCGCCGTGCAGCATCAGCACGTCGCGTCCGGCCAGCTGCTCGCAGGGGTCCCCGGCCGGGCACCACGGGGCCAGCGCGACGACGCCGGTGACCGCCGGGTGGCCGGCGGCGCGCAGGGCGGCGCGTCCGCCCATCGAGTGCCCGACCAGGACGGTCGGCACCGGACCCAGCTCCTCGGCCAGGGCGTCGAGCGCGGCGACGGCGTCCCGGGCGGCGTCGGCCCGCTCGCCGTTCCAGCCCCGGTGGCGGTAGCGCACGGTGCCGACCGCGACGTCCGCGCCCGCGGTCTCGCGGCGCAGGGCGTGCACGAAGCCGGCCATCCGGAGTCCGGCCAGGTTGAGCGGACCGGGCCGGTCGAGGTCGTGCTCCTTGCCGCCGTGCAGGACCAGGACCGCGGCGCCGGGCCGCTCCGGCCGCCCGCGCCAGACCAGGGCCCGGTGGTCGCCCGTACCGTTGTCGCTCACGTTGTCCCGCCTCCCGCCCGCCGTCCGGGGCCGTGCCGCCGACGGCCGGTCCGTGCCGTCCGTGCCGTCCGTGCCGTCCGTGCCGTCCGGACGGTCCCTGGACCGCCACTGTAGTTGCAGGCCGCGCGGGGCGGGGATGCCCCGGTGGCCTGAGCGGCTTCACCCGGGGAGGCCAGTGCCGGCCGCCGGGGAGTGCGGGCTCCCCGGGCCCCTGCTATCCACGAAGGGTGGGGGGTCGCCGCGCCGCTCCCGGCGCAGCGTCGCCGAGTGGAGGACTCCGTGGCTCAGCAGCTCGCACTGTCCGTCGACTTCGGCTCGGGCTTCACCGAGGCCTGGTCGAAGGTCGCCAAGTTCATTCCCCAGTTCATCGCCTTCCTGGCGATCCTGGTCATCGGCTGGATCGTCGCCAAGTTCATCGCCCGGGTGCTGGACCGCGTACTGCGCCGGATCGGCTCGGAGCGGGTGTCCGAGCGGTCCGGCATCGCCCGCCACCTGGAGGGTTCGAAGTACGACCTGACCGGGATCGTCAGCAAGATCGTCTACTACGCGATCCTGCTGATGGCCCTCCAGCTGGCGTTCGGCGTCTTCGGCCCGAACCCGATCAGCGTGATGATCAACGGGATCGTCGCCTGGCTGCCCCGGGGCATCGTCGCGGTCGTCATCGTGGTCGTCGCGATGGCCATCGCCAACGCCGTGCGCGACATCGTGCGCAACGCGCTGTCCGGCGCCTCGTACGGCCGGACGGTGGCCACCATCGCCTGGGCGTTCATCGTGCTGCTGGGCGTCGTCGCGGCGCTCGGCCAGGCGGGGATCGCGACCGCGATCACCGGCCCGGTGCTGATCGCCGTGCTGGCCTCGATCGCCGGCATCCTGGTGGTCGGCGTGGGCGGCGGCCTGATCATCCCGATGCGCCAGCGCTGGGAGCGCTGGCTGGACAGCGCCGAGCAGGAGACCGCCAAGCTGCGCGGCAGCGCCTACCAGGCGGGCCGGTCGGACGCGCTGGCGAACCAGCCGGCCCGGCCGGCCGCCCCGGCGGCCCCGCCGCAGGCCCCCGGCATCGACCCGGGCCGGCCGGGCGAGCAGCCGGGCTGACCGCGGCGGTCCGCGCCGCGCCGCGGGTCAGGCCGCGAGCAGGCCGTTCTGCCGGACCAGCCAGCAGATCGCCGTCAGCCGGTGCACCGCGTAGTCGTACCCGACCGGTTCGCGCCAGCCGATCTCGGCGAGGGCGTCGAGGAAGCCCAGCGCGTAGTCCGACAACTCCTCACGGTCCAGGGGCCGGGGCAGCAGCTCCGGCCCCTGGGCGTACAGCAGCTCGCGCAGCTCCGCGGCGTGCTGGTCGACCGTCGCGGTGAAACCGGGTTCGAAGGCGAACTCGGCGAGCCGGGGGGTGAAGGCGGCGACGATCCCGGGCAGCGGACAGCCGGCCGGCCGGTTGCGCGGATCGGGGGAGTCGTCGGGGGATCCCCGGTGCGACTCGTCGGGCGTGGCGAACATCCGTCCACGGTAGGCGAGCGCCGCACCGGGTTCGGCCGTCCGGGCTGAGACCTTGGCCACGCCCCGGCCCCGGGCGCCTCGGGTGCGGACGGGTCCGAACCGGTTCGCCGGAGCCGTCGCGGACGGCGGCCCGGCCGTACCAGAATGGCCGGTATGGATCTTCGCATCTTCACCGAACCCCAGCAGGGCGCGAGCTACGACACCCTGCTCCGGGTGGCCCGCACCGCCGAGGAGCTCGGCGCCTTCAGCGCCTTCTTCCGCTCCGACCACTACCTGAGCATGGGCGGGGCCGACGGCCTGCCGGGCCCGACCGACGCCTGGATCACCCTGGCCGGCCTGGCCCGCGAGACCAGCACCATCCGCCTCGGCACCCTGATGACCGCCGCCACCTTCCGGCTGCCCGGCGTGCTCGCCATCCAGGTCGCCCAGGTCGACGCGATGAGCGGCGGCCGGGTCGAGTTCGGCCTGGGCGCGGGCTGGTACGAGCAGGAGCACACCGCCTACGGCATCCCCTTCCCGAAGGAGAGGTTCGGGCGGCTGGAGGAGCAGCTGGAGATCATCACCGGCCTCTGGGGCACCGCGCCGGGCGAGACCTTCGACTTCGCCGGCGAGCACTACCGGCTGAGCGGGTCGCCCGCGCTGCCCAAGCCGGCCCAGACGAGGATCCCGGTGCTGATCGGCGGCTCGGGACCGGTCCGCACCCCGGCGCTGGCCGCCCGGTTCGCCGACGAGTTCAACCTGCCGTTCGCCTCGCTGGAGGACACCGGGGCCCAGTTCGGCCGGGTCCGCGCGGCCGCCGAGAAGGCGGGCCGCCGGGCCGGGGACCTCGTGTACTCCAGCGCCCTGGTCGCCTGCGTGGGCCGGGACGACGCCGAGGTGGCCCGCCGGGCCGCGGCGATCGGCCGCGAGGCCGACGAGCTGAGGGCCAACGGCCTGGCCGGGACCCCGGACGAGGTCGTGGAGAAGATCGGCCGCTACGCCGCCGTCGGCACCGAGCGGATCTACCTGCAGATCCTGGACCTCGACGACCTCGACCACCTGGAGCTGATCGCCTCCCGGGTCGCCCCGCAGCTCGGCTGAGCGGCTCCCGGAACGCCGGGGGAGGGGGTCCCGGCAGGCGCTCCCGGGGCTGCTCCTGTAACGGTCCCGGTGCGTTTCTGTGACGTTCCTGGAGCGGTTGGGGACTCGGCCCGGACCCGGTCTGACCACTAGTCTTTACTCTCTCTTGAAGGGGGAAGGCTCTTCGGGGGGCGGGTCCGGGAGATCCCGGGCCGGCGGGGGAGGCAGGGGGAGTTTCGATGGCGGACGCGCAGGACGTGCAGGACGTGCGGGTCTCCGGGGCGGTCCTCGACCGGGCGGCCGCCGGGCGGACGGTCCCGGTGCCCCGCTCCGGCCGGTCCGGAGGCGCGCCGGACCCGGCCGCGGGCGCACTGCGCCCGCGCGGCCTCCAGGACCTGCGGCGGACCCGGAACGACCGCGGCGCCCGCCCGGCCGCGCTGCACTACCCACCGGCCGACCTGCTGGTGATCTCCGGGCTGCCGGGCAGCGGCAAGAGCACCCTGATGCGCCGCTGCGTGCGCACGCCGGTCGTCGACTCCCAGCTGGTCCGCGAGGAGTACGCGGCCCGGCTGCCGTCCTGGCTCCCCTACGCCGTCTACCGCCCGCTGGTGCGGATCGCGCACTACCGGCGGCTGCGCCGCGCGGTGCTCGCGGGCGGGCCGCTCGCCGTGCACGACTGCGGGGCGGTGCCCTACGTGCGGCGGTGGCTGGCCCGGGAGGCGGAGCGGCAGGGGCGCCGGGTGCACCTGATCCTGCTGGACGCGAGCGCCGAGGAGGCCCGTGACGGGCAGCGCTCCCGCGGGCAGGCCGTCTCCGCGTACGCGTTCGCCCGGCACCGGGACGCCGCCCGGCGGCTGCGCCGTCGGCTGGCCGGTACGGGGCGCCCGCCCGCCGGGTGTGCGTCGGCCGTGGTACTCGACCGGGCCGGTGCGCGCGCCCTGCGGGAGATCGTCTTCGTGGCGTCGTAGTCTCGGCGAGGCGGTCCGGGCGCCCGGTTCATCCCGTTCGTCCTGCCCGCCGGTCGCCGCGCCGTTCCGCGGGGCAGACGGGGTGTCACGTTTCGGACAGGCCGGGGCCGGTACTGTGCGCATGTGCGCGACGGGAAATGCTCGATGTGCGGCACGGTTGCGCCGCTCAAACTTCCGGATTTTGTCCGATTTGTCGTCAGAGGTTCCAGGCCGGAACGAGTCTGACGCGTACACGCGGCCCTGCGTAGCCTGAGGCTCGGCGGCCCCCCTCGACCGCCGTCCCCCACCACCCTCCCCTGGAGCGCAGATGCGTCGTTCCGCCCGTGTCCCCTCGCGTGTCACCAGCAGGTTCCTCGGCGCGGCGGCCGTCGTCGCCGCCCTCGGCCTCACCCAGTTCGCGGCGCCCACCGCGTTCACCGCCGCCGGTGCGCCCGCCCAGGGCCCGGCCGCCACCGCGTGCACCGGCGACGCGGCCCACGACGGCGCCGCCCACGACGGCGCCGGGGACGGTGCCGCCCGCAAGCCCGCCGGCAGCCCCGGAAGCCAGGAGCCCAACGCCGTCACCGACAAGCAGGCGAAGGCGATGGACGCGGACCTCCAGGCCCGGCTCGTCCAGCTGGCCCAGTCGCCCCAGAACAACGTCCTCCAGGCCCCCGGTGCGCTGGCCGCCGTCACGACCGTTCCGGTGTACGTGCACGTCGTCCACTCCGGGACCACCGGCAAGCTGGCCGCCGCCACCGTCGCCCGGCAGATCGACGTCCTCAACGCCGCGTACAGCGGCCAGGGGTCCGGCAACACCGCGAGCCAGTTCCGCTTCCAGCTGGTCGCCACCGACTACACCGACAACGCCACCTGGTACAACGGCGTCAGCCCGGGCTCCAGTGCCGAGAAGGCGATGAAGCGCACCCTGCGCAAGGGCGGCGCCAACGCCCTCAACCTCTACAGCGCCAAGCTCGGCCAGTCGCTGCTCGGCTGGGCGACCTTCCCCAGCTCCTACGGGAGCAACCCGACCGACGACGGCGTGGTCATCCTCGACTCCTCGTTCCCGGGCGGCTCCGCCACCAACTACAACGAGGGCGACACCGGCACCCACGAGGTCGGCCACTGGTTGGGGCTGTACCACACCTTCCAGGGCGGCTGCTCCGGCCAGGGCGACTACGTCGCCGACACCCCGGCCGAGCAGAGCGCCGCCTACCAGTGCCCGGCCGGCCGGGACACCTGCACGACCGCGGGCGTCGACCCGATCCACAACTTCATGGACTACACCTACGACTCCTGCATGACCCAGTTCACCCCGGGTCAGGTCGCCCGGATGGCCAACTCCTGGGCCGCCTACCGGGCCTGACGGCCCCGGGTCCGGCTCCCGGACCCCGGATACCGGCGGG